>JAFVCR010000096.1 GCA_017479035.1 Kiritimatiellia bacterium
ACGCCCGCGCCCCCACAGTACACACTCGCATCTTCACTCGTGTCTCTGCATCTCTGCGCCTCTGCGTTGATTGCATTTTCAAACTGCAAACTGCAAACTGCACACTGCAAACTACATTATGTGCCACGGGGAGACTTCTTTCTTGTTTGTGCAACGCTATTATAGCGTATTCTGGAAAAGTCTCCCCTCTTTTTCCTCCATTCCCGGAATATATTTTCCCTTGACTTTATTGGCTCAAATGAACATCGGGGATAATTTATCCCGGATTTTCCGGGATAAGTGTGTACAAGTAGGAAGCTTGCCCTCGTCCATGCTTGCTCCGTAGCCTACACTAGCCGGTCTGCTGGAATTTCAAGGGCTTGAAATTGTCATTTCAAGAGGTTGAAATTTAATTTTAAGCCCTTGAAAATAAATTTTAAGCCCAGAAAAATAAATTTCAAGCCCTTGAATTGGTCATTTCAAGCCCTTGAATTTTATTTTTAAGCCCTTGGAATTTTTGCGGAAGCCTAGCACCTAATTTGGGAACTGTGCTTAAAAACGCTAAAACCCGGAGCAGAGGCATCTCCGCTTCGGGTTTCTACGCCGTATAGTGCAAAATGCGGCGCAAGTATTGTCAGAGAGGGGCTTTCTGGAGCAGACGAAGGTTGGAATGTGCGTGGCAAATGGCGATGGCGAGTGCGTCTGCGGCATCGTTCTGCGGGAGTTTGTCAAGCGAGAGAAGCGTTTTCACCATGCGCTGCACCTGCTCTTTTTCCGCAAGCCCGTTGCCGCATACGGACATTTTCACGCGGCGCGGTTCGTAGTCGTATACCGGCAGTTTGTTTTCCGCCGCCGCCAGCAGCACCGCTCCGCGCGCCTGGCCTAGCGCAAGCATGGTGTTCGCGTTCTTTGCGTAGATTACGCCTTCCACCGCCATCACGTCCGGCCGGTGGAGCGCGATGAGCGAGGAAATCTTTTCGTGTATTGCCACGAGGCACTGCGTCAGAGGAAGGTCGCTTGCATTGCGCACGCGCCCTGCCTCCAGCGCCACTATGCGGTTGCCTGCGGTTTCGATCACTCCAAAGCCCGTCGAGCGCAGCGACGTATCTACACCTATCACCACCATGCGCGGTTCAGCCCTCGGCCTTGGCCACGCAGGAAAGCGCGCGGGCCAGCCTGTCCATGCCGCACTTGCCTGCGTCGAGATCGGCAAGGACGCGATCTAGGCGGCGGTGGCATTCCTGGCGGGATGCTTCGCGCACGGCGTAGTCGTCTATAATTCCAGAAGCGATGCGGTTCACGCCCATGTCCGTAGGGGAGTTGTACGGGCATGGCTGGTGCATCATGCGCTCCCATATTACGCGCAGGATGGGATATGCCTCCACGTCGCGATTGTAATTCACGGCCATCTGGCGATACTTCAGCCAGTGGTGCGGATCGATTTGGTTTTCGTCTTCCAATTCCAGTGTGGCTGCCTCGTACGCCACGTTCAGCGGATGCGAAAGCGACATGTTCCACACCGGGAACGTCTCGAACTTTGCATACGCTGCGCGGCGCCCTTGCAGAGTTTCGTGATAGAGCATCGTAAGGCACGTGGCGAACTTGCCGCTGCCCGGCCCCGGCCCTGTCACCACCACGATAGGTTTCTCCGAAGGGATGAAATCGTTGCGCCCGTAGCCGGAATCGCTCACGATCGTGTCGAGATCGTTGGGATAGCCTTTTATCGGATAGTGGTAGAACACCGCCACTCCGCGCTCTTCAAGGACTTTTGCAAATGCGCGTGCCGCCGGATGCCCGTCGAAGCGCGTTATCACCACGCCGCGCACGGCTATGGAATACTGCTGCATCGCGTCGATGAGTTTCAGCGTCTCCTCCTCGTACGAAGTGCCGTAGTCGGCACGGAGTTTTTTCGCCTCGATGTCGCCCGCATAGATGCACAGCACAAGTTCCGCCTGGTCGCCGAGCGACTGCAAAAGCCGCAGTTTCACGTTGGGGTCGTATCCCGGCAGGCAGCGTGCGGCGTGATTGTCGTTCATCAGTTTTCCGCCGAACTCCAGATAGAGTTTGCCGTATTGCGCGGCGCGGGATTTGATCTCCGCCGACTGATCGGCGAGATACTTTTCGTTGTCGAAGCCTATCGATTGCGTTTTCATAAAACCTCTCCCTCCGCTACGTCTGGTTGTGCAGTTCCTGCCACAGCATCACGGCGAAATACGCCGCCATTGTCGCAAGCCATATCACGCCCTTTATCCTGCCTATGCGCCCGTGCTTGCGCGGATTAGCAAAATTGAATCCGAAAAGGAATATCGTGGCGGATGCCGCCACCATCACCGGCATGTCGCGCAAAAGTATGTAGCGCGAAACGTGCTTGAAAGGGGAAATCGCCCCCGCAAGCCCCACCACCGCAAGCGTGTTGAAAAAGTTGGAGCCTATGATGTTCCCAAGCACGAATTCGTTTTCGCCCTTGCGCGCGCTTGCCACCGCGCTTGCCACTTCTGGCAGGGATGTCCCCACCGCTACTATCGTAAGGCCTATCACAAGTTCGCTCACGCCCATCGCCTTTGCAATTTGCACGCTGCCCCACACCAGCACGTGCGAACTTGCCACAAGCACTGCTAGCCCGCCGAAAAGGCTTGCAAGCATCGGCGCGATTCTTTCGCGCGCTTCTTCGCGGTGCGCTGTGGCGTGCGGCGGATTGTTCTTGGAGTCGAACCAGCAGTAGAGCGGCATCAACACTGCAAACACCGCGAGCGACAGCAACCCGTCCGCACGGCTGAAACCCTCTCCCTCTCCCACCAGCATACAACTGAAAAGAGAAATCGCCACCAGCAGCGCGGACGACACCGTTGCCACGCGCGGCTTCACCTTGAGCGGCCGCAGCACCGCCGCAAGCCCCAGTATGAACGCAATGTTGAAAATGGACGAACCGTATGCATTCCCCAGCGACAGGTCGCTATGATGCGAAAGCCCCGAAAGGACACTCACGCAAAGTTCCGGCGCACTCGTGCCAAAGCCTATCACCACCATCCCCACCACTAGCGGCGAAAGCCCCGCCCACCGCGCGAAAGCCGCCGCGCCGTCCACAAACCAGTCCGCGCTTTTCGCAAGCAGATACAGCCCGCCCGCCACGAACAAACATGCAAGATAAATTGGAATGTCAGGATACATTTTCTTCTGGATGTGTCAAAGTTTGAAAGTCTCTATCGCATTGTGCATCAGCGTGCGGAACTCCGGCGCATTGCTCCTCAACGCAAGGCGGAACGGCAGCTGCATCGCAAGTGGCCGCAGGAAGCGCATCAGCCTTGCAGAAGGCACCGTCACTTCTCCGGGGACGTATCCCGCCTCCAGAAACACGTTCAGCAGCCTCTGCGCAAGTTGCTCCCACAATATCCGCAACGGCTCGGACGCATCCGCCACCGGCATCCCCGGAATGCGGCTCCCCACTGAAAGCCTCGCCGCCGTTTTCAACTCGCCATCGTCCTTTGCCACTGCAAAAACGTATGCAAACCGCGCCTCGCGTTCGTTCGTGATCATGTTGTCCACAAGCGAGAACTCCGCAAGCCACCTCTCCCCATCGTGCATCGGCAGCATTTTGGCTTTGTCGATGTCGGCCTTGGACATGGAGATTTTCTCCGTGTAGTTTGAAATCGCATTCACGGGCACGCGGTATTCGCCGTCGCGCCACGAGCCGTCCGCATTCTGCCAACGCGCGAACAGAGCCTTGTCCTGTATGTGCCGCAGCAGCAGATCGGGGTCTTCTTCGCACCGTAGCATCACGCCGTAGCACCCGTACATCACGGCGGCCAGCAGTTCGCGTTCCTTTGGCAGTTCCGGCTTGCGCGGCACGAACCCCGGCACCATCTGCAGAATCTGCGTTGCGCCGGACTCTCTCGCCTCGATGCACCAGTGTTCCAGTTCCGCCACGCACGTGGCTACGCCGAAATCGTGCATCTTTTCCCGCAGCGCGAAAAGGTTGAAACTGCCGTATCCAGGGAACACCAATAGCCTCCCCGCCACAGGATCCGCGCTTTCGGTTTTCGGCGCGGCCGCCGCAAGGCAGATGAACGCCTGCTCCGAAAGTTTCGGCAGCACCGCCCATTGGCATGGTTTCACTTTGCTCCACACGCCCAGCGCGGCAATGGCCTTCGCCACATCATCTGGATCGGACCGGTTCACGATGCCGTCTCCTTCGCCGCGCCGTCTTGCATGTCGCACAGTTTGCGGTAGCGTCCGCCAAGCGAATAGAGTTCGTCGTGCGTGCCGCGCTCTACTATCTCTCCTTTTTCCATCACGAGTATCAAATCCGCATGGCGGATGGTGGAGAGCCTGTGCGCAATCGCAAACGTTGTGCGGTGGCTCATAAGGTTGTTTATCGCATCCTGCACGAGCCGTTCGGTTACGGTGTCCAGTGCGCTCGTTGCTTCGTCGAGTATCAGTATCGGCGGGTTTTTCAATATCGCGCGGGCTATTGCGATGCGCTGGCGCTCGCCGCCGGAGAGCGCGAAACCCTTTTCGCCAGCCATCCTGCCGTAGCCTTCAGGCTGCGACATTATGAACTCGTGCGCATTGGCCATCTTCGCCGCTGCCACCACCTCTTCGTGCGTTGCGGACGGCGTGCCGTAGCGGATGTTCTCTTCTATCGTATCGTTGAACAGCAGCGTCTCTTGCATCACGCTACCTATTAGCATGCGCAGGTCTGCTATTTTCGCATCGCGCAGATCTATGCCGTCGATAGTCACGCGTCCTTCGCGCGGGTCGTAGAATCTCGCCAAAAGCCCGCTCATTGTGGATTTCCCGGAGCCCGTTCCCCCCACCACCGCCACCACTTTGCCGCGCGGAATTTCAAACGACGCGTGGCTCACGGCATCTTCTTCGGCGGTGTCGTAGCGGAACGACACATCCTCGAACACGATCTTGTCCGTAAACTTCTCCACGCGCACGGGTTCCGCCTTTTCCGGCAGTTCCATCGCCACGTCCAATATGGAGAATATGCGCGAGAGTGCCGCGCGCCCCTGTTCTATCTGCCCCTGCATGCGCGAGAGCTGTTTCAAAGGCTTGTAGATTATCAGCAGCGGCGCGAGCATCGGCACCACGTTTGCAAGCGTCACATGCGCAAAGAAGCACCACACCACAAATGCGCAAATGAGGAGTATCCCCACCGTCTCCACGCACGGCCCCACTGCCAAGGATAGCCTCATCGTGCGCAGCGTCGCCTTCAGAAGGGTCTTGTTCGCGGCGGCATACTTTCCGTTTTCCTCCGCTTCGGTATCGTATGCCTTCACCACTTTCACGCATGTAAGTATCTCGTGTATCATGGAGGTTATCATGCTGTTGCGCTCAAGCGTCCTCTTCGACCACTTCCGTATGCGCCGCGCCACCGTCACTATCGGCAGCATGAACATGGGGAAGCCCACCGCTATCATGAACAGCGTGGGCATCATGTTATTGACTATTGCGAACCATATTATATAGGATATGGAAACCACTATCTCCAGCGGCGCTAGCGCGAGTTCCGCAAGCAGTTGCTGCGTGAGAATCTGCAAGCTCTGCGGGTCGCCCGTGGCGCGGGAAATCAACTGCCCCACGTCGATACGCCCGAAAAATTGCATCGACTGCCTCTGCACGTGCTCCAGTATGTCCTGGCGCAAATCGGTCACCACATGCGCCGCCGCCCAGTTCAGGCAATAGTGGTTTAGATACATCAGCGTCATTCGTATCAATGCCACGAGCGGCACTATCACCACCACCAGCAGCACCAGTGCCCCGCCCATGCCGCCGCCTTCGTCTTCGGTCTTGATGCCAAGCACGCCGGCCCACTTCTCCACCTTTTTGTACCATCCAGGCATCTTTGTGCCGTTGCTTTTCACCTGTTCCGCCGGCGGCTGGCTCACTTGCGTTTCGCTGGAGTTCACTTGCGTTAGCGTGGGCTGTATTACCTGGTAGAACGGCACCAGCGTGGTGGCCGTCATCAGCCCGCAGATTATGCCCACAAGTATCCTGAAGCGATACTTGCGCGCATACTTCCAATACCGCCCGTAGCAGGTTTTGGCATCGTATTCCCTGTCGAAGAACTCTTGGCGATATTGCACTTTGCCTCTGCTCATCGCCCGGTCTCCTGCAACCACCTGTCGGCATCTATTGCGGCCTGCGCGCCGCGCCCCGCCGCCACCACGGCCTGTTTGTATTGCGGGTCGGCGCAATCCCCTGCGGCAAAGATGCCCGCAACCGAGGTCCTTGTGCCGTCCACCTTCACGTATCCGTGCGCATCCAGTTCCACCGCGCCTTTCAAAAACGCAGTCTGCGGCGCGTGCCCTATCGCCACGAACGCGCCTGTCACGGCAAGCGTCTTTCCCCCGTTCAGCAATATGCCGCCAAGTCTGCGCCCGTCTCCAGTGAACTCCGCAACAGTGGCATTCCATTCCACGGCGATGTTTCCCGCCGCCGCCACGCGGTCCGCCAGCACCTTTGCCGCACGGAATGCGTCGCGCCTGTGGATGATCGTAACGCTCTTGCAGATCCTCGCAAGATACAGCGCATCGCCAAGAGCCGTGTCACCTCCGCCTATCACGGCCACGTCCCCGCCTTTGAAAAACGAACCGTCGCAAGTGGCGCACGCGCTGATGCCGTGGTTGCGGTATTTCGCCTCGCCGGGAAGGGCTGTCCATCTAGCCGTGGCACCTGTGGCCACGATTATCGCTTTGGCTTCTATCGTCTCGCCCGTAAGCGTGTTGATCGTGTGCGGCGCACCATCGTGCGGCTCAAGGCTTGAGGCCTCGTCGAGGAGGAACTTCGCCCCGCAGCGCTCCGCCTGCGCACGCATCGCGTTCATCAGCCCGATTCCGGCCACGGGCTCGGCAAATCCGGGGAAATTCTCCACTTCCGCCGTCTGCGTAAGTTGCCCGCCTTGCTGCAATCCATCCAGCACTGCAACCTCTCTGCCGGTCCTGGCAGCATATATGGCCGCAGTCAAACCCGCCGGCCCCGAACCCAATATGGCAATGTCGCAAATCATATTTCCATTATACCACAAACCGTCCCTCCGCGCAAGATGCCAGCGCGGCAGATAATACTTGCAAAATACGACGGGATTTCGTATAATGTCGCATCTATTTTGAAAGGCAATCAAGATGAAAGACGGAATCCATCCCAAATATGTGGAAGCCACCATTA
>JAFVCR010000097.1 GCA_017479035.1 Kiritimatiellia bacterium
GGGGCAGATGCGCTACTGGTTCAGGGGCGTGGAGAAATTCGCGCCGTGGGTGCGGAAGGTGCATTTTATCACATGGGGGCATCGCCCGCGCTGGCTCGCAACAGAGCATCCCAAGTTGAACGTGGTGAAACATACGGACTACATCCCGGAGAAATACCTGCCCACGTTTTCGTCCCACACTATCGAACTCAACCTCCATCGCATTGCCGGCTTGGCGGAGAGGTTCGTGTATTTCAATGACGACACATTCCTCGCCGCGCCATGCACGCCGGACGATTTTTTCAAGGGGCCGTTGCCGCGAGACATTGCGGTTGAAGCGCCGATACAGTTCCTGCAAGGCGGTGTCCGCGCAGAGACGCAGGATATGGCCGTCATAAACCGCCACTTTCCCAAGCGGCGGACGATGCGCAGGGATTTCCTCAAATGGTGGAATCTCCGCTACGGCATGGAACTTTTCAAGACGGTGCTCTCGCTGCCATACGGCAGATTTTTGGG
The DNA here is from genome assembly GCA_017479035.1 of Kiritimatiellia bacterium. Classification (GTDB taxonomy): domain Bacteria; phylum Verrucomicrobiota; class Kiritimatiellia; order RFP12; family UBA1067; genus RGIG5050. Next base: position 496 of record JAFVCR010000097.1, read on the forward strand.
CTTCCTCACGCAGCATCTGCCCGTGGCGTATCGCAAAGAAACATTCAAGGAAGTCTGGCAATGCGAAGAGCAAACGCTGGATGCTACTTGCCGCCATCGCTTCCGCGACCTTGCCGACGTGAACCAGTGGCTGATGCAATACTGGCAACTTGCGAGCGGACGCTTCGCGCCACGCGGCAAGGGCTTTGGGCATTGCTTCGAGGGTGCGGCGCAACTTGATGCCGCCTGTGACGCGCTCCGACGCGGACGCTTCAAATGCGTTTGCTGGAACGATTCTCCCGACATTGAAGACTTCGCGGATGCGCAGCACAAAATCGCCGCCGCATTCGATTCGATTCTACCGGAGAAATCGTCCTTCGAGTTGTAAGATTAAATTGGCTTGGAGACGAGTTCCAAAAATGCGTTGGCGGCGGCTTCGCGGGAGTAGCGTGCGGCAAGTTCGTCGTAGTTCGCTTGCAATCTTTCAAGGGGGATGTTGGGGAGATTCATTGCGAGGCGTTCGAGTTCGCTGTCGGTTTCGTAAAACGCGCCGGGAATGTTGCGCATGACTTCGTCCGAGCCTTCGGTGTGGCGGCAGAAAACCATCTTGCCGTTGAAGACACCCTCGATGTATGTCATGCCGAAAGACTGGACGCTGGAGAAGTCCACCACCGCGTCGCACTGGCGGTAGACTTTGCGAACGTCGGTCTGGGGGCCGTGGAACGCGACCCAAGGGCGGATGGCGCCGGTGCGTTTCTTGGCGGTTTTGAGGTAGTCGCCACCGCCGTAGACGTGGAGTTTGATGTGTGTGTTTCCCCGTTCTTTGAGGTATTGCGCGAACTGGATCATGCGGTTTACGAGTTCCACGCGGTCTTTGGAGAGGCGCGTTAGAATCGCCAATGCGTATTTTACCCTGCGGGGAACGCACCGGATGTTCTCGCGCTTCACCATGCGCCGGGACTCCACGGCGTTGCCGATGACGGAGTAAAGTTTGTAGTTCGCAAGACCGCACTCCTTGGCCAGGGCTTCGCGGTTGGACTCCGTGACGAACACCGCCCGCTCCACTCCGCGCCGTTCCAACTCGGCAAGGCATCCGGGGAAAAGGCCTTTGACGGCTTTTGCGGAGGTGTGGAAGAAGCAAACCTTTTCCTTGATGAACGGCGAGGCTGCCGCGTCGAGGAACAAATGCAGGCTTTCGCGTGTAGAGACAACCGTCCGGCAGCGAATGGTATCGAGGAGGCGCTTCATGAAAAATCCGGACGCGGTTGCGATGTACGGACTGGAGGAGTCGTATTTCAAATAGTAGCGCCATTTGGGCAGGCGGAGGATTTTGCGTTTGAGCCTGTCAAGGAGGCGCATCTTGAACTCGTTGAGGCACGGTTTAAAAGCTACGCCGGGGAGGTAGTTGCCCTGCACGCGCCGCTTGAAGGAATAGAGCCTCACCATGAGGCCTTTCTCCGCAAGACCTTCGGCAAGCGCCCTCGTTGCAAAAACAGTCCCGCCCACGCCAGAAAAATCGTAACCCAAAAACGCCACGGAGTTGCGTTGCAAATCAAGGAAATAATCAAGCATCCGCTGCTGGTAGATGCCGGCCGCCACGCCGTAGCGGTCCGGGTCGGGACGCAAGAGCCCCGCGAAATACGGGTTTATGCCTACCTCGCCGGTGATGGCCTCGATGAGTTTCCGGCGGCTTTTGATGGCCACCTGCGCGAAACGTTCGGGGAAGTAGAGCCCGCGAAGTTTCATGTATTCCGTCACGTCCGGGGCATACAGCACAACGGGTTTGCCGAGGAACGTGAAATCGAACCCGAGCGACGAATAGTCCGTCACAAGCACGTCGGCATGGACGATTTCGCCCAAGATGTCCGTCCCGGCGGGCTGGACGATGCGCACCTTGCCGAGCGCGGCGAAACGACCTTTTATTTCTTCCAGCGTCTTGCCGTCGAGCATCTGGAACATCAGCGGGTGCAGGCAAAGAGTTATCTCGTTGCCTTCGCCGCGCAGGAATCGCTCGACCTTATCGTTTGCGAGAGTCTTGCGGATATTGCGCAGGAATTCGCGCGTCGCCTCGTTGTCGCCCATGTATTCGCGCCAAGTTGGGAACCAGAGAACCTTGCGACCCTTGTGCGGAGGCAGCGCCTTTTGGCGGCGCACTAATTCCTGCCAGCGCGGCGGGTAGCACCCTTCAAAAACCTGATACCTCCGCAAGCGCCCCGGCGCGCACAGCAAATCCGCCGCCTCCGGCGCGCTGTAGTGCGCGAACCGCAACAGGCAGCCGTATGCGTAGTTCTCATTGTAATAGACCTCTTTTAGTCCGATGATGCCGTGGCCGAGATGCACGACGTGGTGCGAGGGCTTGGGCTTGTAGCTCTTGAAGTAGACCTGCGTGGGAAGCGTGTCGTTGAATGAGAGCGTCACAAACGAGATGTCCGCCTGCGCGTAAAGCCAAGCGTGCCGCACGCCGTTGCGGCGA
>JAFVCR010000098.1 GCA_017479035.1 Kiritimatiellia bacterium
ACTGATGCTGGATGAACCGTTCGCAGGGGTGGATCCGCTAGCCGTGCACGACATACAGGAAATCGTGCGCAAGCTGCGCGACCAGGGATTGGGTGTGATAATTACCGACCACAACGTCCGGGAAACGCTCACCGTGGTCGACCGCGCATACATGGTTTACGATGGCCGCCTCCTCTGCGAAGGCACTAGCGAATACCTCGTAAACGATCCCAAAGCCCGCGAACTATACCTCGGTGCCGACTTCCGCATGTGATCAGCACCACCGCCGGCGGCGAATCATACTGTCTGCGCACGAGTGAAGAATGATTGAATATCCTCGAAACGCGGAACTTTCGCTAACAGGAAGCGCAGGCAGAAATCGTAGATTTCCTCTGCGGTGCGCACGTCGAGAAACCCGTTGACGTATGCGGCAAGTTCATCGGCATCGCATTTTGAAAGTGCTTTGAGTATTCGCCGCTGAGCCGGCAGAAATCCCGCGCTCATGGAAAGCTCTCCAACGCCGAGCGCAACCCATAAGAAGCCAAGCACGGGATCGCTTGCACTCTCGCCGCACACGCCGCAACCTATGCCTGCGTCGCTGGCCGCTTTCGCTGTCATTTGCACTAGGCGCAGAACGGCAGGGTTTGTGGGCTGGTAGAGATTGGCTACATTGCCATTGCCCCTGTCGGCCGCCATCGTGTATTGCACAAGATCGTTCGTGCCGATCGAGAAGAAATCGCATTCGGATGCGAGGCGTACGGCATTGAGCGCGGCCGATGGCGTCTCAACCATCGCACCGCATTGGATGTGCTCGTCGAAAGGAATGCCGTCTTCGCGCAACGAACGCATTGCCAGCGCAAGTTCGCTCTTGGCTTCAACCATTTCGCGCACATCGGACACCATAGGAAACATCACTGCGGCCTTGCCGATGGCACTTGCCCGGAGAATTGCACGGAGTTGCGTGCGCAAGACATCGCGATGACGGAGGAGATAGCGTATAGACCGGCATCCCAAAAACGGATTCGCCTCGCGTTGCATCATCATGCGCGGCAGTTTGTCGCCGCCGATGTCAAGCGTGCGGAACGTAACCCGTGCACCGCCGCCGAGCTCCCCTGCCGCACGCACCGCTGCGGCATACGCCTCGAACTGTTCGTCTTCGGAGGGTTCGTCGTTAGATTTCAACCACAGATATTCCGTGCGATAAAGGCCAATGCCTTCTGCGCCGAATCGCTTGAGATCGCAAAGATCCACGCCTGGCTGGGAATTTGCCGAAAGGACTATGCGCTCACCGCTTTTGAGGACTCCCGCGCCGGAAGAATCCTCGGCAAGAAATTCGGCCAGTTGCCGCTCGTGTTCCACCATCTGGTCGAATGCGGCGCGAGTGGACGCATCGGGATTTATGGTCACAGCACCATTGGTGCCGTCCAAGAGAACGAAATCTCCGGATTTCACTCTCGAGGATATGTCGGCAAGCCCCGTTACCGCAGGAATGCCCAGTGCGCGAGCTAGCAGCGCAACGTGGCTTGTAGTGGAACCGTCGTCAGTGGCAAATCCAAGGACAAGATCTTTTTTCAAAGCGGCGGTGTCGCTGGGAGCCAACTCGTCTGCCACGATTATACTTGGCTTTACCAGATACGCAAATGGATTGTCGTCCCGATCCATCAATATGCGCAGTATGCGGCTTTCAACATCGTCCACGTCCTTTACGCGCTCGCGCATGTATTTGTCTTTCATGCGCATGAAGATCTGCCGCACTTCATCTGTCACGCGCCGCACTGCGCTCTCTGCGCATATGCGGTTGTCATAAATGCATTTTTCTATGCGGGCGGAAAACGAAACATCATTTATTATCTCCAGATGGCTGGCAAGAACCATCAGCGAATCGTCGCCGCCATCCTGCCGCAAATCGTCAAGCATTTTATCGATTTGCGCCTTTGCGGATTTCTGCGCAGTCCTATACCGCAGAACTTCGCCGTCGGCATCGTCAGGAGCGATTGCACGTTCGGGGATCGCGATCCGCCCGCCGCGCAATGCGAGATACACCTCTCCTGCGGCGAACCCTCGGCTCGTCGCAAGCCCGGCGACAGTTTCCATGCCGCCTTTTTGCGCCACCCATGAGGTGTCTCTCGTTTGTGATTCCTGCATGATCCGCCATTGAAAATCGAAGAATCGTTCGCGCCCAACTCGTGAACGCATCTCCGATATTGCTTTATTGTTCGTCGGGAATATCGAACTTCCTTGCCACAAGTGCTTCGATTTCTTCCAGCAGATCTTCCGCTTCGGGTCCCGAAACCTTCAGTTTCAATACGGATCCGGAAACCGCCTCAAGCGTCATGAGCGCCATTATGCTCTTGCCGCTCACTTCCACGCCGTCCTTTTCCACGGTTATATCCGCATCGTAGCGGCTTGCGGTTTTGGCAAAAAGCCCAGCTGGACGCACATGGAGCCCATAGCGGTTGAGAAGCGTGACTTCTTTTTCGATGACTTTTTCCTCTGCCATACTCGTTCCTCCTTGCGCATTCAAGATGCCGTTCCGTGCCGCATTTCATCGGCGAGTCTTTTCAAACGGCGGTCAAGGTCGCCCGCCGCATCATATCCCGCAACGCGCAACTTGAATTGCTGCGCCGCAGTCTCCACCAAATTCACAAGATCCCGTCCCGCTGCTACAGGTATTACCAGTTGCGGAACGTTAACCCCCAGAAACGTCCTCCACCGCCGGTCGTCGCCAACGCGGTCGAGATCGCCTTTTATGTCGTTGAGGCGCCGGAAAGTCACCACTAGATCCAGAGACTTCTCGCGGCATACCGCCGTCACTCCGAAAACGCTCGGCACGTGTATAAGCCCTATCCCGCGTATTTCCATGTAGTTGCGCGTGGAGTCGCATGCACGCGCGAAAAGTTTGTTCGCGGCGATGTCCTTGCGCAGACATGTCAAATCATCCGCGACGAGCGCATTGCCGTGTTTTATCAATCCTAGCGCCGTCTCCGATTTGCCAAGCCCCGAATCCCCTTCCATCATCACGCCGATTCCCGCCACTTCCACCGTGGTGCCGTAGATTCGTGTTTTCGGTGCGCGCAATTCTTCAAGCACGAACGTACACTGGTGCGCGAACTCGCGCGTGAGCAGTTTTGTGGCGAGGATTGTCACACCGGCCTTTTCCGCCAACGCTTTCACTGCCTCCGGCACCTCGATGCCGCATGCGTAGATGAAACAATACGCGCGGCGGTCGATCAACTCCTGCAACCGCGCTATGCGCGTCTTTGGATCGAGAGATTCCATGTAGCCGTTTTCCGCAAGCCCCACCAATTGCAGCCGCGGCCAGGCAAAATGCCCATAGAATCCAGTCAACGCCAATCCCGGACGGTTTGTCATCGGCTCGAGCACTTGATGATCAAGCCCCCGCCCGCCTACGACAACTTCCATTTTCAGACGCTCCGCCCCCGCCGCAACGAATTGCCGCAGCGTGAACGAAGAACCCGTGATGGAATTGCCGTCTGCCATTTTGCCGCTTGAACACAGATGCAAGCGTTCAAACCAGAAACGGCTAAACGCTTGCATCTGCATGTGTTTTTCAGTTTTTCGGCGAGGTTGCGCGCGCCTCGCGAACTTTGCCCTTGCGCTCTTTAAGCCGCATGCGCAGCAACTGGCGCTCTGCACGAGCCGCCGCGCCGTCAATCACGCTCTTTGCGCTTTCGCTGAACTCCTTGCCGCCTACCGCCGTTTCGCCGTTGCGGTTCGCCACGACTTCCGCCATATACATATGCTTCTTGGCATCTACATCTATAACAACGGAGACGGAGGTCACTTTTGGAAAGGATTTCCGGAGTTTTTCCATGCGCAGCTGCGCGTATTCCTTGAGGGATTCGATGCGTACGTCGCTGTGTCTCATGGTAATTTCGATAGACATGGTGCTTTATCTCCTTATGTGCCAATAGTTTAAGGTATTTTCGGCAAAAAGTCAAAGCATTTCTGCAACTATTTTATCACTGGTAAAGTTTTGGTTGCGCGGGCGGGGGAGTTGTGGTAGAATGGCGTGCATCATGGCAACTGTTGGCATAATAGGCTGCGGATACATCGGCAGCGCGTTGAAAATATGGCTGGAGGAACACAACCCGTCGGTAAAGATCGTGGTTTCCGACCCGCCAAAAGGCATTAACGATCCGTTGGACGGCGCAGACGTGTTCTTCGTCTCCATTCACATCCCCACGGAAATCGACGGCTCGCAGGATCTTTCGCTCCTCAAGGAGATAATAAAGTCTCTTCCGGACAAACCCGTCTTCGTGCGCACCACGATACTGCCGGGTTCCAGCGAAATGCTCACGCGAGAGACCTCCCACCGCGTATATTTCATGCCGGAGTTCCTCACCGAACGCACGCATATTGAGGACTTCCGCACGCAGCCTATGGTTTTCACCGCAGAGGTTGATCTCCTCAAGGAGATATTCAAAGGCAAAAAGTATTATGTAATGTCCTCTCTCGAGGCCGAAATCACCAAATATGCGCACAACGTATTCGGCGCGGTGAAAGTAACATATTTCAATGCAGTGGCGGACTATTGCCGCCGGCTGGGATGCGACTACCAGAAAGTGCGCGACGGAGTGCTTCTCTCCGGTTACATCAACGCCACACATACTATGGTGCCTGGCCCGGACGGCAAATTCGGCTACGGCGGCAAGTGCTTCCCGAAAGACGTTAACGCGCTGGAACGCCTCACAGCCTCCCTGCCGCTTGGAGAACTCATCGCACCATTGAAAAAACTCAACTTGATATTCCGCGGCGAAGACAAATAACCTTCCGTATGAAAAACATAGTCTGCATAGGCGCCGGATACATCGGCGGGCCGACAATGGCCGTTATAGCGCAGCGCAATCCTTCGCGAAAGGTTACGGTGGTCGACATAGACAGCACCCGCATAGCGGCGTGGAACTCCGATGATCTACCAGTCTATGAACCCGGGCTCGATGAAATAGTGAAGTCCGTACGCGGCAAGAACCTTTTTTTCTCTACGGACATCGCAGGCGCAGTGGCTGAAAACGACATCATTTTCGTGGGCGTGAACACTCCCACCAAAATGTTCGGCAAAGGTGCCGGGCGTGCCAGCGACCTCCAATACTTGGAAGCCACCGCGCGGGAGATCGCCGAATACGCAAAAGGCGACAAGATCGTCATAGAAAAGTCCACCCTGCCCGTGCGCACTGCTGCAGCAATGGAGGCGATACTGGGCTGCCATCCAAATCTTCACTTCACGGTGCTGTCCAACCCGGAGTTCCTTGCAGAAGGCTCCGCAATAGAAAACCTGCAGAATCCCGACCGTGTCCTCATAGGCGGTCCGGATACACCGGCTGGTGCGGCGGCGGTCGAAGAACTCGCACGCATATACAGGGGCGAAGACGGCAAATGGGTGCCGCAGGAGAAAATTATCACCACCAGCGTCTGGAGTGCGGAACTATCGAAACTTGCCGCAAACGCAATGCTTGCGCAGCGAGTGTCGTCCATAAACGCAATAAGCCAGATTTGCGAAGCGACGGGCGCGGATGTTGAAGAGGTGGCGCGGGTAGTCGGCGCAGACAGCCGCATCGGTTCCAAATTTCTCAAGGCAGGGCCCGGGTTTGGCGGTTCATGCTTCAAGAAAGACGTGTTGAACCTTGTGTATCTGTGC
>JAFVCR010000099.1 GCA_017479035.1 Kiritimatiellia bacterium
ATTGTTGCATTCAAAGAGGGAATGTGATATACTACACTGCGTTTCCGCTACAAGGCGCGGGGAAGTAGCTCAGTTGGTAGAGCATCACGTTCGCAACGTGGGGGTCGTGAGTTCGAATCTCATCTTCTCCACCAAAGCGCAGGAGGCGGCGGCCTCCACGGAAACGGCAAAGGCGGCAGCCCCGGACGGGTTGGCCGCGTTTTTGTTTATGCAACACTTTCAAAGGATTTCAGGCGATGAACAAGAAAAAAGATACAGACGCTGCATCCGGCGGAGGAGAGCCGTCGAGCATGTTCGACAATCTAGACGATCTCGGGCTCTTTGCACTTGCAGGTGCCGCCGGTGCCGATGAAGTCCAATCCGGAGAAGCGGACGAAGCACCCACCCCCGCAAATGGCGGCGAGGCCGATGCTCCCGCGCCGCAAGAGGCACTTGCGCAGGTCGGCGGTGGTGCTCTGCCGGACGAGGAAAAGTTCCATACGTCTGTAAATGGCTTGACAGGTAGCGGGCCGCTGCGGAATTTGATGGAAAAGAATTTCCTGGAGTTCGCGGCGTATTCGATATGCTCGCGCGCGATTCCGGCGGTGGAGGACGGGCTCAAACCCGTGCAGAGGCGTATACTGCACACGTTGTGGGAGATGGATGACGGGCGGTTCACGAAAATCGCAAACATAATAGGCCAGGTGACGAAATACCATCCGCACGGCGATGCGTCGATCGGCGATGCGCTCGTGGTGCTGGCCAACAAGCTCTGGGGCGAGGGCAAGGGGTATCTCATAGATGTGCAGGGGAATTTCGGCAATCTGTACACGGGGATGGAGGCCGCTGCGCCGCGATACATCGAAGGCCGCCTCTCCGAACTTGCAAAGAACGAAATCTTCAACAAGAAAACTACTCTGTTCACGCCAAGCTACGACGGGCGCAACAACGAACCCGTGCTGTTGCCGTCGAAACTGCCTCTGCTGCTGATGATGGGCGCGGACGGAATCGCGGTGGGGCTTTCCACGGCGATACTGCCGCACAATTTCATAGAACTGCTGGAGGCGGAGATCGCAATCCTGCAGAAAAAGCCGTTCACGATAGTGCCGGATTTCCAGCTAGGCGGCATTATGGACGCAAGCGAATACAACGACGGCGCGGGCAAGGTGCGCGTAAGAGCCGTGATAGAACCGCGCGACAAGAACAAACTCGTGATAACGGAACTCCCGTGGGGAGAGACTACCGATTCCATCGCCGCATCCATCGAAGATGCCATAAAGAAAAAGAAGGTGGCGGTGCGTAAACTCCACGATCTCACAAGCGACAAGGTGGAGATAGAACTGGAATTGCAGACGGGCGCGGCGCAGGACAAAGTGACCACCGCATTGTATGCTTTCACCAACTGCGAAAAGAGCCTTTCCTCACGCCCGGTGGTGCTGGACGGCGGACGGCCGCGTGAAATGACCGTGCCGGAAATTCTGCGCAACAATACGCAGCGGCTGCTGGATCTTACAGAGCAGGAACACAAGATACGCCTCGGCGAACTTGACGACCTTTTCCATGCACGCACGCTTGACCGCATATTCGTGGAAGAGCGCATCTACAAGCGCATCGAAACGGAAAAGACCGAAGAAGGCGTGAAAACGGCCGTAAAAACTGGCTTTGCGCCATTCAGGAAAGAATTGCGCCGCGATGTTACGGACGACGACGTAGAGAGACTACTCAAAATACCAATCCGCCGCATTTCGGCATTCGACATCGCCAAAAACCGCAAGGACATCGAAGCGATCATGGCGGAAGAGGCGGAGGTCAAGTATCATCTCGCGCATCTCAAGGCGTTCACCGTGAAGTATCTCAAGAACCTCGTAAAGCAATACGCAAAGAAATATCCGCGCTGCACGAAAATCGCCGATGCTCCGTTCAAAGAAGTGGACGTGCGGGCGATCACGGCGAGCGAACTTACAATCCGGCACGACAAAGACGCACATTTCGTGGGCTGCGCGCTGAAAAACGGCGACGAGATTTTCAAATGCTCCAGCCTCGACAAATTGCTCTTCGTGTGGAAGGACGGCCGATACAAAGTCATGCCCGTGCCGGAAAAGCAATTCGTGGACAAAGACCTCCTGGACGTGTTCGTTTTCAATCCCGAAACGGATCGCGACAAAGTGTTTACCTGCGTCTACGAAGAGCCTCTCTACGGCTTTGCGTATGTGAAGCGCTTTACTTTCGGCGGCATGATAAACAACAAGGAATACCGCCTCGCACCTGAAAAAGGCAAAATACTGTTCTTCACGGAAGGCTCGCCGGACAATCTCTACGTCAAATTCAAACCCGCGAAAAACCAGCGCATCCACCAGCAGTCGTTCGACATGAACCAGGTTGCACTGCGCGGCGCGGGCGCAAAAGGTCTGCAAATGACAACGAAGGCCATCGCGCGAATCTCGCCGGCGAAAGGCAGCTGGTGGGACGATGGCGAAACTGAATCCAAGGGCGTGTTGATGTGAGCGTGCCGGTGGAAATCGCTGTTGCCTTCGCGGAGATGGAGGCGTAGGGGATGCAGGCGGAGGCCGCGCAAATTTTCGCAAGAGATTTTCTGCCTTGCCTGCGCAGTTGCACGGGGAAGGCAGCATTCTCTTCGTTCGCAGGTTCGTCCGATGCATTCGCGCTTGCCGCATTGGCCGCAGATCCGCCAGGCGGTGCGTGGCCGCTTGTGGTGGCCGTAATGCAAGGCATACCAGATGCGGAACGCATCGGAGACGACCTGCGCGCGATTGCAAAGGATGTGCCCGATCTGCGGATTATCGAACTTCCCGCAATAGTCGAGGACGACAGCGCAAACGCAAAAGCGTTGCGCCTGCACACCATATCCGCGCTGGAAGCATATGCGATAAAACCGTATCCGTGCGTGGTCGTGACATCCGCAGTGGCGTTGGAAGGAACGGTGGAAAACCGCGACCTTGCATTGAAGCCGGTGGACGTTGCGCAATTCATGCAAATCTCGCCGCTCGCACTTGCGGAGAAACTGCGCGGCGCGGGATACTCTCGCGTTCCCGAAGCAACCGGCACCGGCGAATATGCACTGCGCGGCGGCATACTGGACTTTTGGAGCCCCGGCTGCGAATACGGCGTGCGGGTGGAGTTCTTTGGAGACGAGATAGATTCCGTGCGCGCGTTCGACCCCGCAACACAAGTCTCCACGCAAAACGTCGGCCACGCGTCGGCCGCGCCCATAGCATTGGCCTCACCCGGCGAAATTGCTCAAGATGCAAAACCCTGCAAGGACATCGTATCCAAATATGTGCGCGACGCGGCCGTGTTTTATTTCGAGCATCGTCCTGCGGCTCCGCTTGCGGCGAAGTTCGTTTTTTATTCCGGCGAACCCGCGCCGGAAGGCGTGGATTCGCTGCCATTCCGCGCCGCGCCGCTGCCGGGATTTGCGGAACTCGGCATGGAGACGGCGCGCCACCCCGAACTGCTTGAAGCGCGCCGCGCAGATCTTGCACGGCACATCGAAGCCGCGCGGAAAATCGGGAAGGCTGTTGTAGAAACAAACGAACTCGGCGGCGGATTCGAGACCGCCAATTTGGTGGTGGTGACAAAATCAGATCGGGTTTTTGCGGCAAGGCGCGGCTCTGCCAGGCGCGGACGCAATGCGCGGCACGCAGGAGAAAGATTCACCGACCCGTCAGCACCGGAGATTGGCGAACTTGTAGTGCACGTCGAACATGGCATTGGCCGCTTTCTCGGTTCAGAGGAAATCGTCACCAGCCGTGGCCGTGCGGAAATGCTTGCCATAGAATATGCCGGCAAGGCCAAACTGTACGTCCCTGCAGCGCAGGCGCATCTGCTCTCGCGATACGTAGGCGTGCATGGAATCGACGCGAAACTGGATACGCTTGGCGGCCGGCACTGGCGCAAAGCCAAGGAAAACGCCGAGCGAAGCATCCGCGATCTTGCGGCATCGCTCCTTGAAACACAGGCAAAACGCGCATCAGTACCGGGATTTGCATGTTCGCTGGGCTATCCCGAAATCGCCGCGTTTGAAGCAGCATTCCCGTACGAGGAAACTCCCGATCAAGCACAGGCCATCGCAGATGTGAAAAGCGACATGGCCTCTACACGCCCAATGGATCGCCTTCTTTGCGGCGATGCCGGCTACGGCAAAACCGAAGTGGCGATGCGCGCCGCTCTCATTGCCGCCATGAACGGCAGGCAGACCGCGCTTCTCGCACCCACCACGGTACTGGCGGAACAACATTTTGAAACATTCCTTTCGCGATTTGAAGGAACGCCTGTAACCATCGAAGCGTTGAGCCGTTTCCAAACGCCGCAAGCGCGGCGCGGCACGTTGGCAAGGCTTGCTGCCGGAACGCTCGACATAGTAATCGGCACGCACGCGCTGCTTGCGCGATCCGTGCGTTTCCGCGATCTTGGATTGATCATCATCGACGAAGAACAACGCTTCGGCGTGCGCCACAAGGAGCATCTCAAACGTTTGCGCACATCTGCCGATGTACTGGCGATGTCCGCCACGCCAATCCCGCGCACGCTCTACCTGTCCATGACAGGCACTCGCGATCTTTCGCAACTGCGCACACCGCCGCGCGAACGCACCGCCGTGGAAACAATCATCCGCCACGATACCGACGAGCTCGTGCGCAACGCGATACAAAAAGAACTTGCGCGCGGCGGCCAGGTGTTTTATCTGTATAATCGCGTGCGCACCATCGATGATGAACTCCAGCGCCTCAAAGCACTTGTGCCGGCGGCTCGCATTGCAATCGCCCATGCGCAGATGCCCACGCAAACTCTCGCAACGCGAATGGCCGAGTTCGCACGCGGCGCGATAGATGTTCTTCTATGCACCACTATCATCGAAAGCGGGCTTGATATTACCCGTGCAAATACCATAATCGTCCACCGCGCCGACATGTTTGGCCTGGCCGAACTCTATCAGATACGCGGCCGCGTAGGCCGTGGAGCACGGCAAGGTTATGCGTATTTTCTCCTGCCCGCAGACTCCTTGGTGGATGCCGACGCGCGGGAACGCCTTGCCGCATTGAAACGCCACGGCGATGCAGGTGCCGGGTTCAATATCGCATTGCGAGATCTGGAACTGCGCGGCGCGGGCAATCTCCTTGGCAGCGAACAGTCGGGGCATATCGCCGCCGTAGGCTTCCAACTCTACTGCCAACTCCTGCGCCGCGCAGTGGCAAGGCTGCAAGGCAAAAAAGTGCGCGAAATCGTTGACGTCACATTGAATCTCGATTTCATCGATCTCGGCCCCGGCACGGTGGACGATTCGCGCGGTGCATGCCTCCCGTACGATTACGTCGAAGAAGAATCGCAACGCGCCGACATCTACCGCCGCTTGGCCGAATGCGCATCGCTAGGTGAAGTACGCAGACTTTCCTTCGAAGTACGTGATCGCTTCGGTGCAATGCCTCCTGCCGTGAAACGTCTCTTCAAATTGACCGAGCTGCGCAACATCGCCGCCGGACGTAAAATCTCGCGCATCGACTCTTCCGGCGAACGCGTGACAATCTACGGCAACAATGGCGACACGCAAATCGCCTCGCTGACGCTGCAACCCCAACAGTCCGCCGACTCCCGCATCGCAGCCATAATACGCGCAATTACCACGCACGACTGATGGGCAGACCGCGCTATTCGATGGTTGCGAGCAACTGCCCTTTGGACACGCTTTCGCCGTGTTTGACGTGGAACGTTATCGCACCTGTGGCTGTAGCCTTTACCGGATTCAAAAGTTTCATCGCCTCTACGATGCATACCTCCGCACCGGCCTTTACCGTTTCGCCGTCTTTTGCAAGTTCGGCCTTGCCTGGAGCGGGAGAACGATAGAAATTCCCCGCAAGCGGCGCGAGAACAGGCGTGCCGGAAGGTTCGCTTTTCACCGCAGGTGCTGCGGGAGCCGGCTTCTCCGCCGGCTTGGCCACAGGTGCCGCCGCCACCTCCACGCCGCCCAACGCCGCCACGAGTGCACGGCCCAACGCCGCAAACTTGTCGTCTGCGGGGTTCGTCGCCGCTGTTGCAACGCTTGCAGCAGCGGTATCGGGTCTATTCTCCAAATCCGCAGGAATCGCATCGCGCTGATCCTCGGGCTGGTTGCGCCACTTGAAGTATCCAAGCGACACCTCGGGGAACATGCAATAACTCAAGATGTCTTCTTCGGCGCGGACGAGTTTCGCGTCAAGTTCCTTTGCGGCCTTGGCCAACCCGGGCTCTAGCAAATCCGCCGGTCTGCACGATATGGGTTTCAAATTGCCTGCCAGTTTCTTGCGCAGCTTGGCGGCTATCGGCGCCGGAGTCCTGCCGTAGTATCCGGCCGCATAACGCTTGGTCTCGTCCGTCACCATCTTGTATCTGCCCATGAGAACGTTCAAGACGCTTTGCACACCGACAATCTGCGACGTAGGCGTAACGAGCGGCGGATACCCCATGTCCGCACGCGTCTTCGGCAATTCGGCGAGCACCTCGTCCAAGCGTTCCAACGCGCCCTGCTGCGCCAACTGGCTGCGCAGATTGGAAATCATGCCGCCGGGGATTGCATGCACCAGCACTCCCGCATCCACTGCCTCCACCTTTGCGCTGGAGGCGGGTTCGCGCACCTTCTTCAGGTCTTTGAAGTATGCGTTTATCTTCTGCAAGCGTGATATGTCCAGCCCGGTTTCGTATCCTTCGCTTTCAAGTATGGCCTTCATCGATTCGCACGGCGGCTGGCTTGAGAACCCGCTCAACGTGCTTATCGCGGTATCGATGCATCCCGCGCCGGCCTCCACCGCCGCAAGATACATCGCAGATGCCATTCCGCTCGTCATGTGGGAATGCACCTGTATCGGCATCTCCGGCATCGCCTTCACAAGTGCCGCCACCAACTCTCGCGCCGCACCCGGCGTGAGGATTCCCGCCATATCCTTGATGCAGATGGAATCCACCCCCATCCCCTCCATCTCCTTTGCAAGCACCACATACGCGTCAACCGTATGCACCGGCGAAGTCGTGTAGGAGATCGTGCCTTGCGCGTGGCCGCCGTATTTCTTTACGCTTGCCACGGCCTTTTCGAGATTTCGCGGATCGTTCAGCGCGTCAAACACTCTGAATATATCCATGCCGTTCTCGCAGGCGAGTGCCACAAACCGCTCCACCACGTCATCGGGATAATGCTTGTAGCCTAGCACGTTCTGCCCGCGCAGGAGCATCTGGAGCGGCGTCTTTTTGCAGACCTGCTTTATGAGGCGCAGCCGCTCCCAGGGATTCTCGCGCAGGAACCGCATGCATACGTCAAACGTGGCGCCGCCCCAGCATTCAAGGGAGTAGTATCCCGCCGCATCCACATCCTCGGCGATTTTGAGGATGTCGTCGGTGCGCATGCGCGTAGCCCAAAGGCTCTGATGTGCATCGCGCAAGGTCGTGTCGGTAAAACGGATTCTCTTCATGGTTTTGATTTTCGCTTAACGTTTTCGATAGGCGGTTGCAGCAGGCGGCAATGGACATGCGGCTCAACGGCTGCCAACTGCAAACCACGGCTTCATTATATCATATCCCCGTGCGCAAATCAATAGAGTTTGCAGCTTCCGTTTTCATTTTGCCACTCGCGCGCAACAATGCGGTCGTCGAACGGATGCAACACGCCAGCGATCTCTTGCGTTGTTTCGTGGCCTTTCCCGCAAATCACCACCACGTCCCCTTCTTTGGCAATATCCAGTGCGGTGAAAATTGCTTTGCGCCTGTCGATTTCCACGATCCGCTCTCCTCGCTGCGGCATCCCGGCTACGATCTGCGATATTATTTCTGCGGGATCCTCGCTGCGTGGATTGTCGCTTGTGACTATCGCTACATCCGCAAATTTCGCTGCTGCGCCTCCCATTGGTGCGCGTTTCATCCTGTCGCGGTCACCGCCTGCTCCAAACACCGCGATAACGCGCCCCTTCGCAAACTTCTTCACCGTTCCAAGAACGTTCCCTATGGCATCCGGCGTATGCGCGAAATCCACAAACACCTCCGCGCGCGATTTCGTACAGACCTTCTCGAGCCTGCCCCACCTTGGGCGCAGACGCGGCACCGTGGCGCGGATTGCATCTTCATCTACTCCCGCCGCCCGTGCAAGCGCTGCTGCGAGCATCACGTTCTGCACATTGTATTCGCCAGCCAGCGCAGATGTTTTGCGGACGAATCCCTCGAAATCCCCTGCCGCCACATCCAGTATTTCCATCCCCGCATCGCGCGCCACCGCAAGCATTTCCCTCCCCCCTGGAACGTGCGGCAATATCGCAACCGGCGCACCCGGCTTTTCTTCTCCCACTCTCCGTATCCACGCCGCCTTCGCGTTGAAATAGTTTTCCATCGTCTTGTGGTAGTCGAGGTGGTCTTCGGTGAGATTGGTGAACGCCGCCCCGGCAAACAGCGTCCCCGCCGTGCGCTGCATGTCCGCCGCATGGCTCGACACCTCCATCACCGCATTTCGCATGCCGGCTCCAACCATTTCCTTGAACAGTTTTTGCAGCGTTATCGCATCCGGCGTGGTGTGTTCGCTCGCAAACATTCTCGCCCCGGTGAAACTTTCCACCGTCGTCACCATGCCGCATTTCTCCGCCCCCAGGAACTCGCGCAAGATCCACGTTGTCGTCGTCTTGCCGTTAGTGCCGGTAATGCCCCACACTGCCATTTTCCGCGATGGCTCGCCGTAGATTCTGCTCGCCGCCTCGCCCAGCCATTTGCGGAAATTTCCGCGCTCCGCAACGGCAAACACCGGCACGCCCAACTTCATCGCCTCTATTTCTTCTGCATCCTCGCACGGTGCCGCTATTGCCGCCGCGCCTCGCTCCACTGCGGCGCGGGCAAACTTTGCTCCCGCCACGTTCACGCCCGGCACCGCTGCGAAAATCTCGCCGCGCTCCACCGTCCGCGAATCGCACGAAATGCCTTTGAAACCGGTCAATGCGTCAATCGTCGTCGTCATCGTCCATCACCTCGCCGGGTTTGTCGGGCTCGATTTCAAGATACATCATCGCCGCTGCCGCAATGCGCGAAAATGTAGGACCTGTTATCTTGCCTGCATCCACAAACCGCCCTATTCGCGCCTTCGGCGATGCATTCGGCGGCAGCGTCGGAATCGGTTTCGTGATGTTCACCACTATCACTACTTTTGGGTTTTCCGCCGGGATTATTCCCGCAAACGTCGTATTGTAGTCATCCTCCGAATACCCCCCGGTGCGGCTTGGCATCTGCGCCGTGCCCGTTTTGCCCGCCACGGAATACCCCTTCACTCTTGCGCGGCGGCCCGTTCCTCGCCTGGACTCCACCACCCCGCGCATCATCGTCAACACTTGCTTTGCCACCTTCTCCGATATTGGCTGCGCCACCACCTCCGGTTTGCCTTCGTAAATTATTTCCCCGTCTTCCTGTTCGATCCTGTCCACGATGTAAGGCTTCACCAGCCTTCCTCCGTTGCCGAACATCGCATACGCGCGGGCCAGTTGCAACGCCGTCACCGCCACGCCCTGCCCTATCGGCACGCGCGTCACTTTGAGTTTATCTTTGTACAGCAGTGCCACCTTGCTCAAAATACCATGCTGTTCTCCCGGCAGATCTATATCCGTACGCTCCGTCAGCCCGAATTTCGTGAAGTAGTCGTACAACCTTTGCGCGCCGAGTTCTTCGCCTATGAGTGCAAATGCTATGTTGGACGACCTCGCAATCGCATCTGCCACCGTTATCTTCCCCGTTGCATGATCTTTCAACCTCGCGCCGTAACGATACAACACTCCCGAGGTGCCAATGTCGTATTCCTTCTCCGGCGTGCATACGCCCTCCGTGAGTGCCGCCGCCGCCGTCAACGGTTTCATCACGCTTCCCGGCTCGTAGTTCACCGCTATTGCCCTGTTGAGATGCGGATTGTTCGGCTGCCCTTTCCTCTCTTTGCATTCCTTCGAATTGAATTTGTCCGGCAAGAACGCCGGCAGCGATGCCATCGCATAAATCCGCCCCGTATGCACATCCATCACAACCGCCGTCGCCATATCGGTATGATACGTTTCGCACGCGTCTCGCAACGCCTCTTCCACTTCCATCTGCAAATTCGCAAGCACCGTAAGATGCACATCCGCGCCGCGTTTCGCATCCACTTTCAAAATCCGTTTTTCCGGCAGTTCGTTGCGGCTCTTCGTCTTGGCACCCACGATGCGCCCCGGCGTACCCCGCAAACTGCTCTCAAACTTCATTTCTATCCCCGCATTCCCCACCGCGTTTGTAGGATCCTTCAAAATGAACCCCACTATCTGCGCCATCATTTCCCCCTGCGGATACTTGCGCACATAGCGGTCGCGTGCGATAAGCCCCGGTGCCTTGCGCTTCCACGTATGTGGTTTGTATCCCACTAGCGCGTCATGCGCCTGCGTATCCGTGCTGCGGCACAGGAAATGATTGCGCCCGGATGTCCTGCAATACACGTCTATAACTTTGTCCAGCGGCAGATTCAACTGCTCCGCCACATTCGTCACCACATCCATCCTGCGCACTTCTTTCGGATTCACCGCATTCGTGCTCGGGTCCACATAGTAGTCCCACGCTATTATGCTTTCCGCAAGCGGCGTTCCGTCCGCGCAGTAGATGCTGCCGCGCAATGCCCACACGCCCTCGATTTTCCTGTCGTATTTGTATTCCGGCCGCTCTTCCACTATCGGCACGCTCCCCCAATGCGCATACGCAACCTTGCGCATCACAAGCCCGCCCGCCCCCGCTAACGCCAGGAACACCAGCGTGTATCTGATGATCTTGTCGTATTTTTCAAGGAATCTGAACCACCATTTCAGCATACTGCCACGTTCAACCGCGCACCACCGTCAAACAACTCCATCCGCACTCCGCCGTTGCCCCTCACCTTTTTCTACGTGTATTCTGCGCCAACCGCGCATTCATCTTGCTGTTGCGGCTGCGCGCAAGTTCCACCGCCACCGACTCCTTCGGCCTACCCTGGCGATCCATCGTCACGAGTTTGTTGATCTTCGGTGCCTCCATCGCAATTCCCATCCTCGCCAGCTGCCGCTCGAGATTCATCACGCTCGTCATGTCGTTGAATGCGGCCCTCTCGCGGGCGAGATCTCCCTCGAGTTTTGTTATATCCCTATCGTCCTGCTGCAACTGCACCTGCAGATGCGTCACATCGCTATTCACCTTCCATATCATCATCCCCGCCACGAACGCCGTAAGGATGATTGCGCCGCAGTATTTCGCACGCTTCGCCAGCGCCGAATAATGCTTCCTCGGTTTGTTCCGCATCCTTCTTCTGTTGCTTCCCATAGCGCACCTCCTTTTCAAATCTTTTCCGCCACGCGCAGTTTCGCGCTCCTGGCTCTCGGATTTTCTTCCGTTTCTTTTTCGGACGGTTTTATCGCCCTGCGCACTACGCACCTCATGCGC
>JAFVCR010000100.1 GCA_017479035.1 Kiritimatiellia bacterium
CCTTGCAGGGATGAAAACACGTCCACCAGCCGGAACATCCCCGCCATCGCCTACGCATCCTCCCTGTATTCTGCGCACGAATCCGCAGTTTCCCACACGCGCACTGCACAAAGCCCCGCAATGCGAGGCTTGAGCATGGAGAAGAAGTGCCGCGCGAGATTCTCCGCCGTGGAGCGAAACGGCAATGCAACAGTCCGCATACCGTGCTTTTCCACGAGTGCGGCAATCTCGCACTCGGCCGCGCTTTGGGTATTGTACATGAACGCATGGTCGAAGCGCGAAACCACCGTCTCCTCCGTGGCCGCCTTCAGATCCTTGAAATCAATGACCATGTCCTCGCCGTCACCGCCGCGCACGACCGTCTCCAGCCGATACGTATGCCCGTGCAGATTCTTGCAAAGGCCGCGATGGTTCGTGAGGATGTGCGCTGCATCGAACCGGACGCTTTTCGAGACCGTCAGCATCAAGTGTAGTCCACAACGCTTGCCCAGTGCAGGAGCAGATCGCGGTTCTTCGGATCGGTCATTTTAGTGGACTGCGCAGCGGCCACCACGGGTAGCCATCTCTGCACATCGCGTTTTTCCACGTTCAACGCTTCGCAGATGCCCACGATATACTTCTCCGCCGCCGCATGCATGCCGTTGATCCAGAAGTAAAGATACGTGCGTGCGATGTCCGCAAGCGGATTGCCGCGCCGGACGTGCGCCCAGTCGATGATTTTGTATCCGCCTTTGGGGTTTATGATAACGTTCGTGGGGTTGAAGTCGCCGTGGCACACGCAAATGTTTTTCGGCAGGCCGGCCAGCTGCATGTGCAATTCGTAACGTTGCTCTTCGGGGAGTTCGCTCGCGGCGATTTGGCGGTCGAGCTTTTCCAATAGAGGATTCATCAGCGTCACCTTGTGGCTCATCACATCGATGTGTATCTTTATGAAGGTGGCCATGTGCCGCGCAAAATTCTTTTTGTCCTCCTTCATGATCTGATCCAGCGTCTTGCCCTCGGCATATTCGGACACCAGCGACCACGTGCCGTCCTTGTTTTTGCGCACTTCCTTGAGCGCGGCTACCGGCAGACCCGCCGCCTCCGCACGCGCCTGGTTCAACGCCTCGTTCAATATATCGACCTTCGCCTTGCCCTTTTCAAACGTTTTGAGCACCTCGTCGCCATCGCGCGTGATCACCTTGCCAGTGCGCTCTGCGAGAATCGTTCCCTTCGCCTTCGGCGCGGCTGGTTTCTCAACTGCCGTGGCTTTGGGCGCGGCTGGTTTCTTCGCCGGTGCTGCGGCGGATTTCGGTGCGGACTTCTTTGTTGCCATTTCGGGCATCTCCTTGTGTTGTGGATGACTATGTTGATATTTTACATTTATTCCTGCGGAAAATCAAGCATTAAATCTTGCCGTGCGGCGCATCCAGCCGCCGCGCGCGAATTGCGCCCGGCCTCTTCGGTGAAAGAAAAATGGTGCGGCTCTATCATTTCTGCACGATTATACCACAATTCCCATTCCCTTTCAACAACCTCTTTGCGGGTTTGCCGCCAAATTCGGGAATAACGCAAATTTCGTTGACACATGAACGGTTTTGTGATAGTTTTTCCTACATGATTCGGTTCGACGGCGTGGTAAAGAAATTCAACTCCAAAGCGGTTCTTGCGGGGGTGTCCTTCGAGATTCGCCAGGGGGAGATTTTTGCCATCGTAGGGCCCAGCGGCACCGGCAAGAGCGTTACGCTCAAACACATGGTCCGCCTGCTTACGCCCACGTCCGGCAGCGTATGGCTCGGCAGCGAAGAGGTCTCCGCCGCATCCGGGCGGCGCCTTGCCAAAATACGCGAGCGCTTCGGCTATCTTTTCCAGGGCGGCGCGTTTCTGGGTTCGCTCACAGTAGGCGAAAACATCCAGCTGCCCCTGCGGGAGCGGCGCAACCTTTCCGAATTCGAGATAGAACGGCGCACGCACGAAGCATTGGAGGCGGTGGATCTCGCCGGCGCAGAGGACAAAATGCCGGCGGAACTTTCCGGCGGGATGCTCAAACGCGCAGGGCTTGCACGGGCACTCGTGCGCAATGCGGACATAATGCTCTACGACGAACCCACCAGTGCGCTCGATCCCGTTACGGCAAGGCAGGTGAACCGCCTGATAACGCGCACCAATACGGAGCGCAAGATAACAAGCGTGGTTGTTACGCACGATCTCGCGGCGGCGCTCGGCTACGCGCACAGGATACTGATGCTCAAGGGCGGCAAGGTGCTGGAGTGCTGCTCGCCGGACAAGTTCGTGAAGTCGCCAGTAGCGGAAGTGAAGGAATTTTTGGAGGCGTCGGGATTATGAAAAAGTCTGGAGACGTATTTACCGAACTTACGGTGGGAGTGTTCATGCTGGCGGTGATTGCGCTATTGGCGTATTTCACGATCGTGATTTCCGGCGTGGATTTCATCAACGGAAGGCAGAAGGTAAAGATGCACGCCACGTTCGCAAATGTAGGCGGGCTTAAAGAACGCGACAACGTGATGTATCGCGGCATGAAGGTGGGCACGGTGGATTCCATCGATCTTGCCCAAGACGGCGCACGCCTCGTGTTGAGCGTGGAAAAGGATGTGGTGATGCGCGAAACGGGACGCTTGAGCATAGCAAGCCTTTCCCTACTGGGCGGCAACTATCTGCTTCTGGAGGAGGGGCAGGGCGAGGCGTTGCCGCTGGAGAGCACCGATTTCACGGGCGAGACTCCCTCCGACTGGATGCAGGATCTCGGCGCGATAGCCAAAAACCTCAATGAAATCACATCCGGCGACGAGGTGAAAAGCATCCTCGCCAATGCCGATGCGGCCGCCGCAAGCGTGCGTGCACTGGCCGAACGCATTGAAAAAGGAGAAGGGTCTCTCGGCAAACTCCTCTCGCCGGACGAAACCGCATACAACGATTTGAAAGCAACTCTCGCAAGTGCATCGGCTGCTGCGGAGAATCTCAAAACCCTCTCCGCGCGGCTCGAAGCGGGCGAGGGCCTGCTAGGCAAAATGCTTGCGGCGGACGACGGCGGCGTATATTCCGATGCACAGGCCGCCGTGAAAGATCTGCGCGAAATCGCGGCCGAGGCCAAGGACTCCATCGCTGGTGTGAAGGCTGCAATAGCCAATGCACAGGCGTTCACTGAACGGCTCAACCGCGAGGACACGCTGGTGGGGAAACTCACCGGAGACGAAGAACTCGCACGTTCCGCAGGTGAACTAGTAGCCAATCTCGAAAAATTCTCCGCAACTCTCAACTCCGGCGAAGGCACGCTAGGCAAACTCTTGACCGACCCCGCATTGCACAACGACATCTCCGGCCTCGTCAAGGACTTGCGCCAGATCGTAGACAACTATCGCGACACCACCCCCATCACCACATTCGGCACGCTTGCAACAGGAGCGTTGTAACACATGAGAATACTTGGCCGCTATGTCCTGCGCGAATTTGCAACGCCCCTTTTCTACACGCTTGCGGGCTTTTTCTCGATATACATTCTCTTCGAGCTGTTCGCAAGTTTCGGCCGGCTCGCATCTGCCAAGCCGCCCGCTCTGGACATTGCAAACTACTTCCTAGCGTATTTCGCGCCGCAATTCAAATGGTTCGCGCCCGCGTGCCTCATGTTGGCCACGCTATACACGATGTGGAACTTCTGCCGCCACAGCGAACTCATCGCCATGCGTGCGAGCGGCATCGGATTTTTCGCAATCGTCAAGCCCCTGTTGCTCGTGGCCGCATTGATGGCGGCGTTCACATGGTATGTGGATGAATACTACGTTCCCGAACGCTCGCAATGGGCAAAATCGTTCCGCAGCGCAAAGTTCAAAGAGGAGGAAATGGTCGCCTCCGGAAAAACGCTTTTCCGCAACCAAAGCGAAAGCCGCACATGGAGCATCGCGCGTTTTGTTTCTGCGGATGCCACTACCCTTGCCGATGTTACAATCACGGACGACTCCCCTTCCGGCGTGCGTGAATGCACAATCTCCTCTCCGCTCGCACAGTATCTTGACGGCGCATGGTGGCTTGTCGATCCCCAAATCGTCCGCTACGATTCCGCCGGCGAAGAAATCCCGCAATCGGCCACGCCCTCTCCTGCGGACGCTCTCACATTTCGCATGTTTCCTTTCTCCGAAACACCGCGCGATTTTCTCCTTCAAAACCGCAACGCGATTTTCTATTCGGTGGCAGACCGTGAACGCTATCTTGAACTCAACCCGGCAATAGAACCGTCCGTCCGCCGCGAATTCGAATACAATATCTGGGCCGATCGCCTCGCACCGCTCGCATGTATAGTGATAACGCTTTTTGCAATCCCTGCCGGCGTTGCCACCGGGCGCCAAAGCGTATTCAAAGGCGTAGTGGGCGCTCTTGCGATGTTCTTTGCATTCTATGCATTGACACTCGCTTGCATGGCGGGGGCCAAACTCGGCTACGTCCCACCTGTTCCGGCGGCGGTTCTCCCGCACGCCGTATTTTTCCTTGTGGGATGCATGCTTTTCCACCGCCAGCGATGATGCATGCACTGGCCGCCGCCGCCGTGCAACAGCAATGTTTTGCTTGCGCGGCGGCGCGTGTTTTTGGTATAATCGAGGCATCCATGTATTACATAAACAAAATAGTCTGGTTCTTCATCAATCCTGCATCGGTCGCTCTGATGCTGATGCTCGCCTCGTTGCTTATGCGTAGCCGTTTCCCGCGCACAGCCCGCGCCGTAGGCATTGCCGCATTCTGCTGGATGTGGTTTTTCTGCTCGCCGCTTTGCATGGCCGCTCTAGGCGTGCCGCTCGAAGCGCCATACCGCGCAAACATGTCTGCGGAATCTCTGCCGCAGGCAGACGCTATAGTCGTCCTCGGCGGCGGAATGTACGCCTCTCTTTCGCACCCCTATCCCGATATGAACGACTCCGCCGATCGCGTGTGGCACGCAGCGCGCCTGTGGAAAGCCGGTAAAGCACCGCTCGTAATTGCAAGCGGCAGTGGCGAAAAAAACGGCGCGGTTCCTCTTCTGCTCGATCTCGGCGTGCCGGCCTCCACCATATTTGTGGACGACGACTCGCGCAACACATACGAGAACACCCGCCTCACCGCACGCCTGCTCAAAGAACGCGGTCTTGCGCATCCGCGCATACTTGTAGTAACAAGCGCATGGCACATGACGCGCGCATTGGGCAACTTCTCGCAAATCGATGCCGAAGTCATCCCCGCCGCTACGGATTTCCGCGTAACTCTCGCGCTTGAAAAAATGCATCTTCTGAACTATATCGTGCCAGACGCATCCACGTTCGACACAAATGCCCGTCTCTTCAAAGAGTGGATCGGGAGGCTTGCAAGAAAATGACACTCACACTTTCCATTTCCAAATCTGTTTACGGCGGAGCCGGCCTCGCTCGCCTCGGCGACGGACGCGTGGCGTTCGTGGAAGGCGCATTCCCCGGCGAAACCGTCCGCGCGAAAATCACGGAAGAAAAACGCCGCTTCGTCCGCTGCGAGATAGTGGAGATGCTCGAACCTTCACCGGAGCGCATACTCGCGTTTGGCGAAGCCGTCCAACCCGGCGCGGTCTATTCCGCCGTCTCGCCGAAAGCGGAACTCGCCTTCAAACGCGATCAGCTGGAGAATTTCCTGCAGAAGGTCTCGAAGAAAGACAGCGAAATCAAAACCACCGCCCACACCGGCTGGCCTCTCGACCACTACCGCAACAAAGCCATCTACCGCTTCAAGCGCGATAGCACCGGCGCATGGCTCATCGGCTATCTCCGCGAAGGCTCCCACGACGTGATCGACACACCGCAGGATGCTCTTGCCCTCCCGGAGATAAACGTACGCCTCCCCTCCATCCGCTCCGACGTGAAAGCGATCCTCACCCAAGGTGCGGATGCCGTGCGCAAGTGGGCCGCTGCAACCGAAACCGTCACCGTGCGCTATACCCGCCAGGATGGCGTAAAGTGGTGGCTCGGCGCAGCACCGAAGGACATGGTGCTGCGTGAAACCACCTGCGGCCTCACCTTCAAAGTGGCGGCGGACGGCTTTTATCAGGTAAACCCGGCCGTCGGCGAAGAACTCGTAAAGCGCGTCGTAGCCGCATATCTCGAAAAGGCCGATGCCCTCCCGCACATTCTAGATCTCTACTGCGGCGTGGGCGTGTTTGGCATATGCTGCGCAAAGGCCAATAAAAACCCGCCGGAACCCGTGCGGCTCGTGGGCGCGGAAATGTCGCAACCAGCCATACGCCTTGCAAAGGAGAATGCGGCGGCGGCGGGAGTGGACGGCAGATTCTTCGCGGAGAAAGTAGGCGGCAGCGTCCGCCGTTTCAAGGTCGGCTCAAAGCACACGGTGATAGTCGACCCCCCACGCGGCGGCCTTGAAAGACAAGCCGCAGAATGGCTTTCCAAATGCCGCGCCGGGCGCATATTCTACGTTTCGTGCGACCCCGCAACCCTCGTGCGAGACCTTTCGATAATCATGCAGGGCTGGCAATGGAAAGTGGAACGCGCCGAACTTTTCAACATGTTCCCGCGCACAGCCCGTTTCGAGTCCTTCATAATCCTGGAACGCAGATAATGGCATCCTCGCGGAGGATGAAAAATGACTGAGGGAGATGAAATGCACAACACACACACTGCAAACTGCACGATAGTAGTGTGTTCGTGCGACAAGTATGCGGATCTGCATGGTGCATTTGCGCATTTTATGCATTTGAATTGGCCGGATCGTCCCTTCCCCATAGTGCTTGTAACGGAGAGCGTCTGCGGCGGCGGCGAATGGGATGCGGTTATCCGCACGGGCGGCGGCAAACCGTGGTGCACAATGCTAGCAGAAGCGTTGGAGACGATTTCCACGCCGGCCGTGATGCTGATGATGGACGACTACTTGATTTCAAGAAAGGTGGAGACCGCGCAAATCCTGCGCCGGCTAGAGCAGTTCGAGCGGCTCGGGCTCTTGAATCTGCGGCTTTCGCCAAATCCCAAGCCGTCCGGCGGCGCGGTGGACGGCTTGTGCGAATATAAAAAGAATACCGCATACTGCGTTTCATGCCAAACCGGTTTTTGGGATCGAGAATGGCTGCGGAGCCTGGCAAGCAAATTTGCAAGTGCGTGGGAGTTCGAGCGCATGGGGTCGTTTTCCTTTACGGCGGACGAAACACGCCCGATCGTATGCACCGAAGGCGTGGAATTCCATTATGTTGATTCCGTCCACAAGGGATATTGGGAGAAAGCGGGTGTGAGGCTGTGCGCCGCAAACGGATATGAAATCGATTTCACCCGCCGCACGCTGCCGCCCTTGAAAGTGCGCTTTGCGGAACTGGTTAAGAAAATCATATTCCATATAGTCCCCGTAAACCTGCTCGTACGCTTCCAAAACCGCTTTGGCGGCGGCGCAAAGTGACAATCCACCGCTAAAATCACCATATAATCGAAGATTTGGCGAAATCCCCGGTAGGACGCATCGTCAGCACAGGGAAGTCCAAGAAAGGAGTCCCGAGGGTTCAAAAGAGAAGAGAGGGAAGTCTCCGGATACAGAGACTTCCCTCTCTCGGTTTTGAGACTAGGCTATCTCGGATTGGAGACCAGGCTCTCTCGGATTGGAGACTAGGCTCTCTCGGATTGGAGACCGGGCTCTCTCGCTCGAGAGACTTGGCTCTCTTTAACCGAAGACCGCCCTCTCCCGAACGGGAGACTAGGCGGTCGTGTTTCGAGATCAATGCCTGCCGGATTATTCGGCAACGTAGGTTATGTCGTCCAGATAAAAGGTGAACGGGTCGCCATCATTGGCAATGGTGAAGCCGAACCCTGTCTTGATGGTGGAAAGGTCAAGGCCGTCGAGCGGGATGCGGTAGCGAGTCCATTCCTTTTTGAGAATTACGTTTTCGAGTTTGGCGGAGGCGGTGTCGGAGAAAGGTTTGTCCTTGAGGCCGCCCATGAAGAATGTCACTTTTTCGCCGCCATGTGCGCCGCGTGCGCGGAAGACCAATGTAGCGGCGTTGGAGAGGTTGCGGCCGCCGGCTTTTTCGCCCCAATCGTTTGCGGGGTCCTGCCAGAAGATTCCTGCCCAGCCGATGTGGTCGAGGTAATCTATTTTGATGCAGGTTTCGCCGGAGAATGGGTTTTCCGTGCAGGAGGTGTCCACCTTCAATGCGCGTGTGTTGCCCATGTATCCGGAAGGCACCCAAGGGCCGGGAGATTCGCCATATACGGCAAAAGGCAGTGCGGTGGGTTTTAGGATGCGTTTGGGCTGTGCGCCGGGGCTTGTGATGGGCACATTGGCATACGCGCCACGTCCCTTGCCGTCGAAAACATATGCATAGAGGCGGTATGTGCCGCCGCCGGGGAGTTTCACCGCCACGCGGTCGGTGCCTTGGCCGGAGACGATTGCATCGTCCCACCCGTCGGGCATGGCCAAGCCAAGGCCGATGGTGTCGTAGTCGCCGGTGTCGGAGAGGAGTATCCATTTGTATGAAAGCGCATCGCCGTCTGGATCGTATGCCGAGACGGATGCCGTGACCACTTCGCCCTCGTGCGAAAGCACGGTATTGGAGCATTTAATCGGTTCGATAGCGGGGCAGCGGTTCGATAGCGGCACCTTGCCCCATGCCTTTTGCATTTCTTCAGCCGATGCCACAACGGTATTGTCGGGCAAGAGCATTCCGTGCCAAGTGGGGGTGGC
>JAFVCR010000101.1 GCA_017479035.1 Kiritimatiellia bacterium
GATGTGTATGTCCGCCGCGCGATCCACCACGCCCTGGTAAAGGATGAGATTCACGAAGCGCACCACGGCGTTGTTGTTCGCCGCGCCTTCGAGGGAGGCCACGTCGTTCGAGTTCGCCGAGAGCGACTCGTCCGCCTCCAATCCCTCGCCGAGGTTTTTCAGCATGTCCGCCACAGATGCATCATCGCCGCCGTAATACTGCGAAATGCGCTCCGCCACGTCCGCCTCGCGCGCCATCACAAAACGCACTTCCTTCGACAGCGCAAAACTCACCTCGTCCACCACTCTGGGATCCACGAGATCCGCCGTGGCAAGCGTTACGGACGACTCGTCCGCATCCACGCACAGGACGTTGTACATCCGCGCTATGGAGGCCGGAATTGCATTGACGGTATCTGTCTCCAGCGTCATCGCGCCGAGGTCTATCACGTCGCAGCCCTGGTACGCAGCCATCATCGAGAGGAGATCGTCCTCCGTGCAGTATTCGCCGTCTATCACGGTTTGCCGGACGGATTTGCCGGAGGTTTTCTGCTCCTCTTCTATAACGGCGATAGTGTCGTCATCGAGGTAGCCGTTCTGCTTCAGCAGATCTAGCAACGGGTCGAACATGTCTTATCGCCTCCCGAGGTCTTTTTTGAGTTCGGCGACCACCGAATCCGGATCCTGCGATTTTGTGATCAACTCGTCGTAGGAGATGAGCCCTGCCTTGTAGTGCTTCAGCAAGCACGCGTCGAGCGAGATCATGCCGTATTTCGCGCCGGTTTGAATGTCGGACTTGATCATGTTCGTCTTGTTGTCGCGTATGCGGCTCTTGATTGCGTCCGTGGAGACCATGATTTCAAACGCCGCAATGCGCCCGTGCACTTCGCCGTTCTCGTCCAAACGCGGCAGCAGAATCTGCGAAATGACCGCCTGCAACCCCGCCGCGAGCTGCGTGCGTATCTGTGCCTGCTGGTTGGTGGGGAACGCATCGACGATGCGGTCCACCGTCTCCGCCGCGCCTGTGGTGTGCAGCGTGCCGAAAACGAGGTGACCCGTTTCAGCGGCGGTGATGGCCGCGCCGATGGTTTCAAGATCGCGCATTTCGCCCACGAGTATCACGTCCGGGTCCTGACGCAGCGCGCGGCGTATCGCCTCCGCGAAACTCGGCACGTCGTCGCCCACTTCGCGTTGCGTCACGAGCGATTTTTTGGACTTGTGGTAGAATTCGATCGGGTCTTCGATAGTGATTATATGCACGCCGCGCTGTTCGTTGATGAGGTTCAGCATCGACGCTAGCGTGGTGGATTTGCCGGAGCCGGTGGGCCCCGTCACAAGTATCAACCCGCGCGGCTTGAACAGCAGTTCCTTCACCGTGTCGGGCAGACCGAGTTTCTCCATCGAAAGCAGCGTTGACGGAATCTGGCGCAGCACCATGCCGTAGCGTTTGCGTTCCTTGAACACGCTCACGCGGAAACGCGTCGCCAGGCGCGATTCCTCCTCCTGCGCCTGTTCCTCTTCGGTGCAGAGGTCGCGGTAGGCTATGGCGAAATCCGCACCGCCGTTTTCCTCCACCTCCTGCATGTGCAGGTCGGACGAAATCTGGCGGCACAGTTCGTAGGAGTCCTCCAGCTCCAGCGGTGCATCGCTCAACGGCTGCAACTCGCCGTGGACGCGCAGTTCCGGCGGCATCATCGCGCGTATGTGCAAATCGCTTCCGCCTTCGTCGATCGTCGCCGCAAGCAAATCCTTCATCGTAAAATCAAGCGCCATGTCACAACTCCTTCAAAAATCTTCCGTTTGTCAGTCCGCATCGCCCATCGTGGCCTGCAACACCTGTTTGAGGCTTGTCATGCCCGATGCCACTTTCAGCATGCCGTCCTCGCGCAGCGTACGCATGCCCATTTCGCGGGCGCGTTCGCGCAGCACCGTGGAAGGTGCATGGTCGAATATGAGCCGCTGGATGGTGTCGTCCACTTCGAAAATCTCGAATATGCCTTTGCGGCCCTTGTAGCCCGTCTGCCCGCATACGGAGCATCCCGCGCCCTCGTACATGTGGTCGGGAACCGTTTTTGCGAACGAACCGAGCATCTTCAAATCGCGGTCGGAAGGCTTGTATTCCTGTTTGCAGTTTGCGCAAATAGCCCTCACGAGACGCTGCGCCATTGCCGCGCGCAATGCCGATGCCACGAGAAACGGCTTCACACCCATATCGGTGAGACGCGTCACCGCGCTCGGCGCATCGTTGGTGTGCAAAGTGGAGAACACCAAGTGGCCGGTGAGTGCCGCTTCCATTGCAATGTCGGCAGTTTCCTCGTCGCGGATTTCGCCTATCATCACGATGTTCGGTGCCTGACGCAGAATGGAGCGCAGCGCGGCGGCAAAGTCAAGCCCCACATCCTTGTTCACCTGCACTTGGTTGATGCCGCTCATCTGGTATTCCACAGGGTCTTCCACAGTGATGAGTTTTTTGTCGGGCTTGTTTATCTGCCCTAGGCATGCGTAGAGG
Organism: Kiritimatiellia bacterium; assembly: GCA_017479035.1. Classification (GTDB taxonomy): domain Bacteria; phylum Verrucomicrobiota; class Kiritimatiellia; order RFP12; family UBA1067; genus RGIG5050. Next base: position 2,489 of record JAFVCR010000101.1, read on the forward strand.
GTGGTGGTCTTGCCGGAGCCTGTTGGCCCAGTCACCAGCACCACGCCGTCCGGCAGGCGGATGAGTTTCTCGAACTTGGCTTGGTCGTCGCTCAAAAAGCCCAATTGCGGCAACCCCAGCGAAAGGTTGCTCTTGTCGAGAATACGCATTACGATGGACTCTCCGTGGTTTGTAGGCACGCTTGAAACGCGCAAGTCCAAATCGCGCCCGCCCACGTTTATCTGTATGCGCCCGTCTTGCGGAATGCGTTTTTCGGAGATTTTCATCTTCGACATGATCTTCACGCGGGAGATGATCGCGCCTTGCAACCGCTTTGGCGGCGAATCCATCTTGCGCAACGCGCCGTCGATGCGGTAGCGCACGCGGAACTCCTTTTCCATCGGCTCGAGATGAATATCGGAGCACTTCATCTTGATGGCGTTGGAAAGGATCAGGTTCACAAGTTTTATGACAGGCGCATCGTCCCCAGAAGCCTCGCCATCGTCCCCGTAATCGTCAGTGCGCGCCTCCACTAGTTCGTCGCCCGTGGGATAGAGTTTCTCCATCGCGGCTTTTATCTGCGCGCTAGGCGCCAGCACCGCCTGCACGTCTTTGCCGTGCAGGACGTAGCGCAGCGAATCCACTGCATCGTATCCCATCGGGTCCGACAGCGCCACCGTCACCGAATCCTCGTCCGCCAAAACCGGCACCACGCCGTATTTTTTTGCGATTTCCGCCGGGATCACGGTCGTCACCGCCGGGTCTAGTTCCGCCGGTTCGATGTTCACGAAATCTATTCCGAATTGCTCCGCCACCGTCGCAAGGATCGATTCTTCCGCCACCGTCCCGGACGAGACCAATACGTCGAGGGTGGTTTCCGTGCCCTCGCGCATGGAGTTGGCGGCGGCCTCCACCTGCCCGTCATCGACGTAGCCCTTTTCGAGCAGCAGCTGCAAAACGTATTCGTCGTTCGATGTCATGATTCAACTTTCTTATTGTGGCAATCATTATAACGCAAACCAAAAGAAAACGCAAGATATTTATGCCTTTAGTTTGTCTCCCGGCCGCCGTGCGCACAGTATATATAATAGGATATGCGCCAAAGACCCGTTTGTTTTGCAATTTTGCCCGCTTTGTCCCCGGAATTTCCCCTGCCGGACGGCAAAACGAGTGAGGCAAGTCTCCAAAACCGCAGAGCCGGGTCTAAAAACCGAGAGAGGGAAGATCCCGATTGCAGAGACTTCCCTCTCTCCCTTTTCAGACCCCGCTCTCTTGCTTAAGAGACCTCCCACCCTCTCTTCAGAGACCGCCCGGCGATTTTTTTTGAAAAAGGCGGGCAATTTTTTCTCTTTCCTGCAATAGTAGAGACAACTCGGCGAGGCGGAGGCCGATTACACCTTTATTACTTTGTAGCGCGGGACGAGGATTTTCATCACACTCCACGCAACAAGATACGCCACGGCGCAGATGCAGAACACGATCATGTATCCGGCGGGTTTGCCGGTGAAGCCCATGAACGCAAACGCATCTCCCTGCGCGGCGGAATAGTCGAACAAAACGCCCGAGCCCTTGTTGATGAGGAACGAGCCAAGCCCGCCGGCCATAGTGCCAACTCCCGTTATGGTGGCTACAGTCGATTTCGGGAACATGTCGGAGACGGTGGAGTAGATGTTCGCACTCCACGATTGGTGACCCGCGCCTACGAGGCCGATTAGTATAGCAGGGAACCAGGGCGACACCGCACCGCAAGGCTGCGCCAGGAGTGCCGCAATCGGGAAGAACGCGAAAATGAGCATCGCCCGCATGCGCCCGGCGTAGGGGTCTAGTCCGCGCTTTTCGATGAAGAGCCTTGGCAGGTAGCCGCCGCCGATGGAAAGGAACGTGACTATCGCGTAGAGCGTTGCGATGAGAGCCATTGTTTTGGGATTGTCGCTCGAAAGGCCGAACTGATCCTTGAAGTAGGCAGGAGTCCAGAAAAGGAAGAACCACCACACGCCGTCCGTAAAGAACTTTCCGGCGATGAACGCCCACGTCTGCGGGAACGTGAAGCACTTGAAGAAGCCGATAGTTTTTTCTTCCTTCGCTTCCGTTTTTACTTCTCCTTCCGCGTCGTCGGACTGTATGTAGGCGAGTTCCGCCTCGTTGACGTACTGGGATTCGGAGGGTTTGCGGTATAGCCAAATCCAGAAACCCATCCACACGAATCCGAGTGCGCCGATGATGATGAACGCCATCTCCCAGCCGCCGCCGAAGCCTATCGATTTGAAATATTTGGCAAGCAGCGGAATGATGACGGGCGAGGCCAACGCGCCCACGGACGCGCCGGCGTTGAATACTGCGGTGGAAAGCGCACGGTCTTTCTTGGGGTTGTATTCGGCCGTCACTTTGATCGCGGCGGGGAAGTTGCCCGCCTCACCCAACGCCAGCATCGAACGGCACGCAAGCAACAGCCACACGGACGTGGTTGCAATCGCAAGCCCCGCTTCGCCGCCGAGTTTCACCGCCTCGCCCATCGCGGAAAGGTTTTCGTAGCCGCAGAGAACCATCGTCGCAACTCCGCAAGCCGCATGGAGGCACGCCGCGAGCGACCAGAAGAATATCGCCCAGAGATAGCCTTTTTTCGTGCCGAGGAAGTCGATAATCTTCCCCGCCACAAGCGAAATGCAAGCGTAGAAAATCGAGAAGAACGCGGTGATCGTGCCGTAGTTCGCGTCAGTCCAGCCAAATTCCGGCGCGATAAAATCCTTCCACGTAAGGCTCAACACCTGCCGGTCGAGATAATTCACCGTAGTTGCAAAAAACAACATCGAGCAAATCACCCAGCGGAACTGGCTGAGTTTGCAGTTTGCAGTTTGCAGTTTGCAGTTTGCAGTTTGCAGTTTTTTTTCGGTCTCGCTCATGATTTTCCTTCCTGTGCCACGTTAAGATTTTTTGATTTCAACGTTTTGGTTATTGCGGTAAGCATCTTGAACAATTCGTCCGCATCTGCACGTATGGAAACGTATTCCTCGTTTGTCAGATACTTTGCATCGCGCAGCAAATCCAGCCAATAACGGGTTTCGGAACTTTCTTTGAGCGCGATATATGCCTTGTTGGTAAAGTCTGCCCTTGATACGGCGCAGATTGCCTCTGCCATGTTCGCGCCGATGGAAGTCCCGCAACGGAGCAATTGCTTCGACATTACAAGTTCTCTCTTTTCTTCGACGAGGTATCGGTAAAGATTGACGATGCGCAATGCAAAGCACTTGCTCTTCTCATAGACTATGCTGTTTTCCGCCATCTCGTTCTCTCTCAAACTGCACACTGCAAACTGCACACTGCAAGCTACAGCGTTACGCCGTCTTTGAAGATTGCGATGCCTTGTGCGCCGTTGATTTCGTTCTTTGCTTTTTCTTCGCCGGATGCGACGCGGAGGACTTTCGCGGCGAAAGCTTCCACGTTGGGGTTCGCCATTGCGTTCCAGTCGATCCAATTGGGTTTGGCGGCAGCGAGGCGGTCGTTGGTGGCAACTTTCATCGTAGGCACCACGCACCCGAACGGCGTGCCGCGCCCCGTCGTGAAAAGAATTAAATGCGCACCCGCTGCGGCGAGAACGGTCGATGCCACAAGGTCGTTGCCCGGGCCCGTCATGAGGCTTAACCCATGCGCCTTTACCCTCTCGCCATAGAGCAGCACATCCTCTACTGGCGAGGTGCCGCCTTTCTGGACGCAGCCGAGGGATTTGTCCTCCAATGTCGTTATGCCGCCTGCCTTGTTGCCGGGCGAGGGATTTTCGTAGCAGACCTGATTGTGGCGCGTGTAGTACTCCTTGAAGCCGTTTATCATCTTAACGCACTTGTCGAAGACCGTTTTCGAGCGGCAGCGTTTCATGAGGAGCGTTTCCGCGCCGAACATTTCGGGGACTTCGGTGAGGATAGTCGAGCC
>JAFVCR010000102.1 GCA_017479035.1 Kiritimatiellia bacterium
GAGGCATCAAAGCCGTAAACGAACCGGCAAGGATATGGCTGCGAGATATAAAGTATCGATAGATGAGATATAAAGTATCGATACTTTCGGCAAGAAGTATCGATGCTTTTTGGTGAAAGTATCGATACTTTTAACTCAAAGTATCGATACTTTGCATCTCGCAGAGCGCGAAAGCGCCATTCGCGCCGCCCGGGAGGGTGGGTTGTAGCCCCGTTGGATTTGATTTTGACATTTCGCGCACGATATGGTATAGTGTGGCGTGGAAACTTGGAGTGATGCAATGAAGATATTTCGCCTTTTGCCTATAGCGATGTGCGCCGCAGCCAATATGTTGTGCGGTGCAACGGTGGAGCCCGCAGCCGCGCTTGCGGCGGCGCGGAATTTTCTCTCCACGGCCACGGCGCGTTCCGTTTTCGGCGATGCGGCCGAAGCCGGGAGCGTGACCGCACGAGGCAATCTGTACGTGGCAAGCGTTTCCCCGCAGGGACACGTCCTTGTGGCGGCAAGCGACAAGGCATCTCCCGTCCTCGGCTTCTCGGCGGAGGATTTCACGGAGCCGGAGGCGGATTCAGACGAATGGAAGATACTCGCCGCCGCAGATGAAGCCGTGGCCGCAGCCGAGGCCGACGAAGCACGGGGCATCCACACGCGCTGGGCTTCCATCGTTTCCGCTCCCGTCCCCGCCGCCCGCGCAAAACTCAAGGCAGCAGTCCTGAAAGCCCCCGCCGCAAGTGCGCCGGATGTGGAGCCGTTCGTGACATCGACCTACAATCAATGCCAGCCGTGGAACGATCTTGCGCCCGTGGTGGAGGAGTCCAACGGCGGCGGTGCGTATCGCGCCCGCAGCCTTGCAGGATGCGTTTCGATTGCCGATGCCGCGCTCTTCCGCCAACTGCGCTGGCCGGTATATATCGCCCGCACCGACACCGTTGATCACGCATTCCGGGGCAACACGTTCTCGATACGTTTCGACGGCAGCGAGCCCATCCTCTGGGACGCGCTCGACGACGCATACCCCACTTCCGGCGACCTGCGCGGCACCCTCGCCGAAGACAAACGCTACGCCATCGGCCGCTACGTCGCATGGCTCAACCACGCAGCGCGCATGAGCTACCAGGCCGGAGAGTCGCTTTCCACCAAATACAACGCCGCGCACGGCGGCGAGCGCGACTGGAACACCATCGGCAGATCCATCACTCCCGACTCCGCCGAAGCCGCGCAAATCGTCCCCGCCACTCTCGCCGAGGGCATCCCCGTATTCGTTGGCGTGGGCGGCCACGCCGTATGCGCCGACGGATGGAAAACCGAAGACGGCCAGGCGTTCGTGCATCTCGTATATGGCTACGGCGGCAACGCAAGCGACAGATTCTATTCCCTCGAGACGGGTCCGGTAAAGTATTTCTGGGTCGAACACTATCCCCGCGCCAAACCTCAGCTCGACCCCGTCCCCCGCGTGACGGGCGCGGATGTTGAGCTTTCCTGGCACTTCCCCGCCGTATATCGCAGCAAAATCTCCGGCTTCAAGGTGAAGGCGCAACGCCGCACTTCCGCCGCGCTTGCGGATTGGACTGCCGACTTCACCGCCGCCGCCACCGGAGAGGGCTTCCCGCAGGGAGTATGGAGCGTTCTCGACGACGGCTCGCTCTATGCCGGCGACGGTGTCCGCGGCTGGTATCAGTTCGCCGCGCCGCTCGCCGTCACGGAAAACTCCGCACTCTCAATCGAAGTGCGCGGCGGCGTGGACAAGGACAACATCAAAATCGAAATCTGCGGCGAAGACGGCGTGTGGCATCAACTGCTCGTCCCGGCAATCAACTGGTCCTACTGGCCGGGCTCGTGGAAGGAAACCTCGTGCAGCCTTGCGCAATACGCCGGGCAGAACGTGCAGCTGCGCATCTACAAGGAGGACGTCCTCTACAACGGCCAGACCGCGATACGCAATTTCAAGGTGACAAACTGCATTCCGCTTGCGGGCGAAGAGACGTTTGTCGAAACAGGCGCGGATGCTTCGAGCGCAACGCTCTCCAGGCTCGAGGCGGGCTCGGACTACGCATTCAGCGTCGCGCCCGTATTTGCGGAGGAAACCCTCACTACCGCCGAAACGTCCGACGCCCGCATCGCAACCGTCGAAGGCCTCCACGCAATCCCCGGCACGGCGACGGAAGGCGTAGCCGACTTCACCACGGAAGAAACCTCCATCGTGTTCGATGCCAATCGCAAAGCCACCGCAGACTCCGTCCTATCCTTCAAATGGAAGGCCGACTGCGTGAGCGACAACACCGTGTTTCTTTACGTGACCTTCACGCCCGAGGGCGGCGAAGCGGAAAACCTCGCCACCGACAGCAAATACTATTTTGAATACGGCGAACTCAAAATCAACGAGTCCGGCGAATATGAAGTTTCAACTCCCCTTGCCTCCATTGCAGGGCAAAGCGGCACGCTTGCGGTAAGGATTGTGTGCGCGGACGAATCCGTAACGCCTGTCTCCGCCGTCTCCACGCCGCTCACGGCAACCAATGTGGAATCGTCCAACGCCGCCGCCACGGAAACACTCGCCGCGCTGGGGATGCCGCAAATCGAATCGGTGCAATTCCAGGCGGACGGCAAAGCTCTGAAAGACCTCGTGGACGGCCGCCTTGCCGACGGCGCAATAGGCACGATGACGATACTCGTCAAATGCTCCGATGCGGTCGAAACCCTCTCCGCCACGCCCAGCCACATCGAACTTGTGGACGACGAAAACGTGCACGTCGAAAAACGCGGCGGACAGTGGCTGATAACCTTCGACGGCACAATCCCCGCAAACCGCCACCGCCAACGCCAGATACTCACTCTCCACGCCACCGACTCCAACGGCACGACCGTCCACCGCGACATCGAAATGCGCATGACGAAGGACTCCTCCGCCGGCGACGGCGTGGCCGACCGCGACGACGAATACATCTTCCTCCAGAACCCCTCCGCAATCCCTGCGGCAGTATGGGCGTTCGATTTCGCCGACGGCGCAAAGCGCGGCTCTGTCACGCTCAACCTCAACGGCAACACAATCGCAGAAGACGGCACAAGCATCTCGAAAACCGCAGGCGCAGGCGGCATAGACTTTGCGGTTGCGGGCGGCGGCGCAAGCGTCCTTGCCGTGGCGAACGTTTCCGGCGTTGCGACTATTTCCGGCCAGAGAACCGCGACTCTCGCAACCGTTTCCACAACGGGAACGCAGGAGGACGCGGGCATCGGCATAGGCAGTTCCGAATCCCAATACCAGTATAGAGGGCTGCTTGAGTCGGCGGTCGGACAATGGTACACGGCAAGCGGCACGTTCCCGTCCGGCGGCGCGATGCATTCGCTCGCATTCTCCGCCACGGCAAGCGGCATAAACGCCTGGTGCGACGGCGCGGCGGCATACAACAGCACGCAAGTGACGCTTGACGGCACGGCGGTGACGGATCTCGTCCTCGGCGGATGGAAAGCGTCCGATGCGTTCGGCGCGACGGGTGCGGCGTTCAACCATGTTGCGGTATTCACCAATGCGGTGGCGAGCGCGAATGATGTTTTCAACTGGAACCTCACGAACATGACGGGCGCGGTGTCCCTTCCCTCTTCTGGCGGCAAACTGGATGCGCTTTCGACCGGGCGCGATTTGGGGATAAATCTCAACGGCGGACGCGTCGATCTTGACGAACCCGTCCATGCCGCCGCGCTTTTCGTGCAGGAGAATACCACGCTTGATGTGTCGGTAGGCGCAAGCATTTCCTCCTCGCGCGTTCTCTACGTCGCGCCCGGAAAGCGCCTTACCGTGAATGTGATCGGAGATGCTACGGCCATCGAAAACGCCGTTGCGGCCGAAGGCGGCATCTACAATGCGCGAATCCTCCAAGGCGCGAACTACGGCACGATTGCAGCAGGCGAGCTGCCCGCGCTCGACGAAGAACGCTACACAGTGGAGTTCTCCCAGAAGAATGCGGACGGCGTCTATTTCCGCGTCACGGACAAAACCGCGCTCGACATAAAGAACGACTCCGGCGATACCGTGGGCTATCTCTATGAAGCAGGCGACGCATGCCTGGTGACCAATCTTACGGGTGCGATTTCCATTCCTTCCAAAGTGCAGTACGTCTATGCATACGGCGTTGCGGGCGATACGTTTGCCTTCGACATCGCCTCCACCACAGAGCCGTACATCATCATCTACGCCACGAGTGCGGCGGGCACTCCAAATCCCGCGCTTGTCATAACACAGGCGTTTGCAAAGGAGACTTCCACAGACGGCGCGAGGATTTCCTACACTCTCCCTGCGCCGGAGTTTGACATCCCCGAAGACGGCGACTTCCCCGCATTCTCCGGCGAGGGCGAAGATAGAACCGTGGCGATTTCCGTTGCGACGGTTCCGGGCGTGTGGTATCGCCTCGAATACGGAGACGATTTGTCGTTTGCGGAAGCGGCGGCGACGGAAGCGGTGCAGCCGGCCGCACGCAAAACCTCCACCACCTTCACCGCCCCCGCCACTGCGGACAAAACCTTCTACCGCATCCGCTCTGCGGCATCAAAGGCCGCACTGGAGCGATAATTTTAACGATGCGCAAAGCGACGTTGCGTTAAAATGTTTTGCGCGAATGCACGGGCGCGAAATATGCCACTGCGCGGCGGCCAAGGCGATAGGCGAGATAGGCGTTTGCGCCGCCTTCGGCCGCTTTGCCGATGAACTTCGATAATACGGGCATGGCGGCGGAGAGATATTCTGCGGCGTCGCCTTCGCCTATCCACGCCACGGCGGCATCGGATCCTGCGGCAGAGGCATCTTCCATGAACGAGCCGATTTCGCCGGAGATGTAGATGTTGGCAATCCATCTTGCGACAAGGCGGAATGCCGCGCGGCGCGAGCAGCGGCGATTGTAGAGGCGCGCGATGCGCACAACCATGAGCGTGGAGTTGTAGCATACGGCAAGCATGTCTATGATGCGCCACGGGCAGATTGCGGTTTTGATTGCCACGGCCTTGCAGGTGTCGGCAATGATTGCATCGGCGCGGGTGGAGAGTGCGGCGAGGAACGTGCGGAATTCTCCCAGCCATCCTGCGGCATCGGCATGGCGTGCGTGCGGCGCGCGGCCGCGCAAGCTTTCCAAAGTGCGCACGATTTCGCCGCGTGCTTCGTTAGTGAAACCGTTTGCGTCTGCGAATTTTTCCGCCTCGGGGAAATTGACGAGGTAGCGCATTTCCAGCGATTGGCGCAACACGAGCGGCGGGAGGCCGGCGGAGAAACTTTCAACCTTTGGAATGCGGCTCAAGCATGTGAATGCATACACAAGTATCGCGGTGACGGCCAGAAACGGCACGAGCCCCGCCGCCAGCGATGCCCACGCCCGCCATCCTTTCAGCGCAATGGCGTTTGCCAGGAACGGCGCGGATAGCGAAAACATCCAAAGCGTAACCACCAGCACAAGCAGCCAGCCGAGAAACGGCACAAGTCCTGTGCCGTAATCGGGAACGTGTGTGGTTCCATTCGGTGCCGCCGGCGCGGCGGGTGCGGATGAAGACGGAGAGGAGCCAAATTCGCGGGACGATATTACGTCCGGCGGCGCGAGGGGAGGGGTAATGTCGTTTTCGCCTTGTCTCATCGCGTCTCCTCCAGTTTCAGTGCGGCGGAGAGTATGCGCAGTGCCACATCGTGCAGGCCGATATGGTCGGGAGCGTTGCCCATGCGCTCGTCGAATGCAGGAACGGTGCGAGGGTAGTCGAATGCGTGCTCGGCGATTTTCTTCTGCCATTCTGCGGCGGAGGCCGGCCATGACGGGGGAACTTCCGGGACGCGGTAGCGGGAGATATTGCCGGGGTCGGTTTCGAGAACGCCCTCGAGCGCGGGTTTGCCGTCGCCATCCGTAGCACCGCTTGTGGTGCAGACGGCAGCGCATGCAAGGATTTCGGTGCCGGATGCGGCAAGGTCGAGGTTCACAAGTGCGTTGCCCAGGAGTTTGCCGGCGAGGATGGAAAGATGTTCGCGGCTTGCGCCTTCCGGGACGGTGTCGGCCTTGGTTGCAACGACGTATGCGGCATCGATGTGCGTGCGCCAAAGAACGTTTGCGAGCCATCCGTGCAGACGCGCGGCGGGCGAAGGCGAACGGGCGTGGCCGAACACGTCGAGCGCGGCATGGAGGAGGGTTCTTTCGCCGTCCCATGCATGCGGGCCGTTGCGGAGGATAGCCGGGATGTCGGCAAGGCATACGAGCACGTTGGCTTCGCGCCGCCAGTCCATGAGCGGCTCCACCATGCGTTTGCGGTAGAGGGTGTATGCGTGGGCGAACTTCTTTGCAAGCGCGTGCATAGGCGATGAGGTGGAGAAGCATTCGCGCGGCAGCGGCGCGAACTGGTGTTCCGCGTCAAGGCCTACGGGAATGGATGCGAAGGTGGAGGAGATTTCATCCTTTTCAAGTGGTTTGGCAAGGCCGAGTTTTACGGATGCCGGCACTATCAAAGGCGAGTATGCGGCGTATTCGCCGGCGATGAAAGAGCGATAGAGACCAAGCAGCGCGTCTTCATCGGGAGATGGCAGATTGCGCACCGCTGCGAGATATGCGCGATACTCTTCCGAAATGCCAAGAGGTCCGGCGAGGCTTTCTTCCATCCATGAGGACCATTCCCGGAAAGAGCGGCCTTCCATTGAGAAGTCTGCAATGCGTTCGCCGGGGATGTCCAGTATTTCAAGGCGTATGTGATGCTTTTTGGAAGAGTCCCTGCGGCGCAGTGCCAGGTCGAGAGCGAGAACGGAAGCGTCCTTCGTCTTTGCCGGCCACCGGCCTTTGCGCAATGCATTGCGGGCGGCGAGGTAGTCGTAGCGCGGCAGCACGTCCGGCACGGGAGCCTCGCCCTCGCAGGCCACATGCCAGCCGAGGAGCGGGAAGCGTTCGGGATCGTGTGCCATGAGATGGTTGGCCAGCGATGCGAGGAACACCGATTTGCCGCTGTTGCGAGTGCCCACCACCGCCACGCGCAAACGCTTGCGCCCGGTGAGTTTGTCCAGCATAAACCGGAATATGGTTCTGTTGCCCATGCTTGCTGCTCCGTATTTTCGGGGAGCATTCTGCCACAAACCGCTGCGGATTGCAAGTATTTTCCGCTTTGCGCTGCGCAGATAATATGTTGCCAATGGGGGGATAATATGGTAGAATCGCAAAACCATGTTGGAGGCGTTGAACATATCGTTCGAGTATGGGGCGAGGAGCGTTATAAGCGATGTTTCGCTGGTGGCGCGGCCTGGCGAGGTCGTGGCCGTGGCGGGCGCGAACGGCGCGGGAAAGACCACGCTCTTGCGCATACTCGCCGGGCTGGCGCATCCGTCTGCAGGGACGGTTCGCGCCAACCGCAGCGATATTTTCCTTGAATAGATCCGCTACCGCCGCATAATGGGCTATCTTGGCGAGGCGGCAGGCGTGGAGGACGATTTGTGCGTGCGCGCATACCTTAAATACCGTGCGCGGATGCGCGGCGAGCAGTCCCGCAAGATACGCCATCGAGTGGAAGAGGCTATGGAGCGGTGCGGGATAACGCACCTTGCCGAGCGTGAGATAGCAACGCTTTCGTTTGGCGAGCGCAAGCGCACGGCTCTTGCAGATGCGATACTGTTGCGCCCGCGATTCTTGATTCTGGACGACGTGTTCGCAGGGCTGGACCCGGCAACACGCGTGAAAGTGGCGGAGATGGTGGCATCCGTCACGTCGTTTGCAAGCGTGATAATAGCCGGGCACGAGATAGACGATTTCGCCGGCATAGCGCGCAGGTTTCTAGTGCTAAAAGACGCGCATCTCTACGAAGCGGCCAACGTGCATGCGCTGCGGGAGGCGTTGGCATGAGGATTTTGCGCACGGAGTTTTTCAGGACGCTCGGGCGGTTGCGGCGCGATGCGGCCACATGGTGGGCGGCGGGGCTGTTCACCTGTGCGGCGGCGGTGCTTTTCGCGTTGCGGCTGCATGCCGCAGAGGGTGCTGTGGCCAATCCCGCCGCGATATGGGGCATGGCGGTGCGGCTGCCGCTTGCGGCTTTTGCGGCGTTCATATCGCGCAATCTCGTGGGTGGGGATGCGGCGCAGGGAGGCACCGCGAATGCAAGGTTCGACCTCGTCTTGACGCTGCCCGTGCCGGAGCGCACGATAATAATAGCAAGGTTTCTTGCGGCGGCGTGCTGCACCGCATTTGCGCTGGCGTTTGCTATGGCGGCGGCAAGAATAGCGTTCCCGGTGCATGGCGGCGGATTCTTCTGCACATTTGCGATACTTCTACTACAGGGAGCGGCCACGCTTGCGGCGGGATGCGCGGCAAGCGCATGGTTTGCGCGCCCGGCCTCCGCCGCGCTTGCCACGTTTCTTGCGGCGGCGTGCGCGCCGCAGGCGGTGCATGCCGCGCTTTGCGAATATCTTGGAGCATACCGCGAGGTGGTGCCGCAGCCGGCGTTCGATGCGCATATTGCGGATTTCGCGGCGGGGGATGTGGCGTTTGCCACGCTTGCGCTGTATGCGGCCGGCACGATATATCTGCTTTATTTCGCGTCCAAAAGGCTTGCGTTCGCGCGTCTTGTGGGGCGCGGAGCGAGGAGGCTGCGCATCACAACGCGCATTGCGCTGTTCCTTGGCGCGGTGATGGCGGTGCTGGTGGCAATGCTTGCCGAAAAATGGAACTTTACAGTGTCGTGTGCAGTTTTGGAAGGGGACGGGGCGGTGTCAGGCAGGACGCGGGCGATACTTTCCGACTCGCTCGGCGAGGTGCGCATCACGGCGTTTCTACCGCGTAAGAGCCCGGCTTTTGCGGAGACGGCGCGTGTGCTGCGGCGCATTGAAAATGCGGCGAAAACCTCCGCCGGGGTGCAGGTGACAGTGGCGTATGTGGACCCAGAATGGGACGTTGCCGCTGCAACGCGCCTAGCGCGCGCAGGAGCGAAGGGGAATTCCATAGTGCTCGAGCGCAGGAACAGGCGCAATTCAATACCGGTTTCGGCCGTGTCGGAGAGCGCAGTGGCAAGCGCGATACAAAACCTGTTTCTGCCGGCCGGGAGGGAAACGGTTTATTTCACCACGGGTCACGGGGAGGCTTCCACGGATGATTTTTCGCCGCTGGCGGGTGCAAGCACGCTTGCACGCATATTGCATCGCGACGGCTACCACGTAAAACCGCTTTCATTGCAAGACGCATCCACAGTGCCGGGAGATGCGGCGTGCATAGTTTCCGCAGGTGCGGCAACGCAGTTTTCCTTTGCGGAGCGGACGTGGCTGGAGGGATACCTCAACAAGGGCGGGAGGCTTTTGGTGTTCTGCGATGCGTCTGCGCCGGGCGCGATGCCGCTTCTGGAAGCGCGCGGAATAGTGCCGGGAGGCGAAGCCGTGGCACCGGAGATGTCCGGCGACGGACGGGGCATAGTGGCCACGCTTGCGCCGGAGCATACGATAACGCGCACGCTTGCAGGGGGCAAGGCGATTTTCTCGCGCGAGTCGTGCACGTTTTCGTTGCCGGTGGACGAGAGTGCGGGGCGCGACCGCGCGTATACCGAAGCACTTGCGGAGGCGGCCACGGCGCAAGGGACGGCGATACTTGCGGCGGCATACGAGTCCGGCCGTGGGGCGGCGCGCGAGCTGGGCTACAGCCCCACACGCATAGTGGCGATAGGCGATGCGGCGTTTGCACTGAACGGCATACTCGAAAACCGCGCAAACGCCAATCGCGACATGGTGCTGAACGCAATAGCGTGGCTGGCGGGGATAGATGCGGCGGGAGCGTCGTCCGCAGGGGCGGATACGATTTCCACGGGTTATTCGCGCAAGGCGTGGATACGCGCCACGGCAATGGCGGGGGTTGTTGCGCCGTTTGCACTTGCGGCGATAGGCGCGTTCGTGTTCGGGAGGCGTAGACGGCAATGACAAACCTCCGCACGATAGTGTTTTTCATTTTCGGGATTTGCGTATTGGCGTTTGCGCTGGTGGCACCGGCACTGCTGCATCGCGGAGAAGCACCGATTGCAATGCGCGAGGTGCTGTTGCAGAGCGATCCTGACGAGATACGCGAAATCGCTTTCGGCGAGATGCGCGTGCGCAAATCGCATGAGGGAGAGTGGCGGCTGCTTGCGCCGATAGCATGCGAGGCGGATAATGCCGCGATACAACGGCTTGTGGACGCGCTTGCGCAGACGCGCATAATGGACTGCAAGAGCGCGGCGGAACTGCGCAGCCTGGGCAAACGCGCGGAGGATTTCGGCCTGGCGCACAATCCGCTTGCGGTGACGCTTATTTCGCAGAAGGAGACGGAGACGATACTTTTCGGCGCGGTCACGCCGACGCGCACGGGCACATACGCAAGAATTTCCGGAGACGGCGCGATATACACGCTTCCCGCATCGGTACGCGATGCGATACCATCGGAGATAGGGGCGTGCCGCCGCCGCGCCGCGATGCGCATCTTGCCGGGTGCGGCGGCTACGATAGAGATACGCAGCGAGAACTCCGCATTCGTGAAAATAGTCCGTGCCGGACGCGATTGGCGTTTTACGTCGCCAGCGGATGCGCCGGCGGATCGCGAAGCGGTGGATGCGCTGCTGGCAAGGCTTTTCACGGTGGAGGCGATAGATTTCGCGGATGACGCGGCGGAGGCGGGGGCATGGTTTGCGGGGGAGGACGCATTCGAGATTGCGGTTTCGGACGGGATAGGGAAGACGGATAAAATAGCATTCGGCGCAAGCGCGGGTGAGGGGCTTGTGAGAATGAGGTTTTCGGCAGACGATGCTACGGCTACAGCCTTGGCGGCGGCGGCGGACGAATGCAAGGCGTTGGTGGCGGCATTCCGCGATGTGCGGATCTTCGATGCGGAGGCGGCGGCGATCACGAAATTTGCAGCGGCGTTGCCGGCGGGGATATTTGCTATGGCCCGCGATGCGGCGGGGGCATGGCGCATAGAATCACCTGTATCGGCTCCGGCGGACGGCGCGGCGGCGGAAGCGTTTGCGCAGCGCATAGCATCATTGCGCCGCAGCGATATTTCAGATGCGGCGGACGGCGTGAAGCTCACGGTTTCCACGGCCTCAACCAATTTCCCGCCTGTGGCGGTGCGCCGCAGCGCGATAGCACCGGAAGAATTCCCTGCATTGCGCAGCCGTAGCGTGCTTGCGTTGAAGCCGCAGAGCATCCGCCGCATAATTGTGGTGGACGCGGCCGGAGGGGAAACGCGCATCGAGCGCGATGCGACGCGAGATTCGTGGAGCCTTGTGCGGAGGCCAGGCGAGGCCACGGGTTCGCGCCATCTTGCGGCGGATGCGGTGAAGAGGCTGCTTGCAACGCTGGGCGGCATAGACGCAACAGAGGTGGCCGCGCTTGCACGCGACAAAAAAGACGACGCGGAATACGGCCTTGCAAAACCTTTCCTCGCCGTGAGCATCGATACTATAATAGATGCGCGCGCGCGGCGCATAACGTTTTTCCTAGGCGCGAAAACGGCTGGGGGGAGATACCTTGCCGAAGGCGGCGCGGGCGCGGTTTTTACGATACCAGACGAAACGGCGGCGGCATTGGCCGCGCCGTTGACCGAGCAATGACAACACTTCACGCAACAACAGGATCCATACAATGGCACGCAAGACATTCATAGATTCGGCGGATGTGATAGTCCGCAGCGGCAAAGGCGGAGATGGCGCGGCCACGTTCCGCCGCGAGGCTTTGGTGCAATTCGGCGGGCCTGATGGCGGCGACGGCGGGAGAGGGGGCGATGTGGTGTTGAGGGCATCGAGCCATGTGAATTCGCTCATAGCGTTCTACTACGATCCGCATCTTTTCGCGGAGAACGGCGTGAACGGTAGCGGGCAGAAATGCTACGGCAGACGCGGAAAGGATTTGGTAGTGGACGTGCCGCCGGGAACGCTTGTGACGGATGCGGAAACGGGAGAATTGGTGGCGGACATCACGGAGGCGGGGCAGCAGGTGGTGGTGGCCAAGGGCGGAGCGGGGGGGTATGGCAACGTGCATTTCAAGTCGTCCGTGAACCAGGCGCCGACCGAGCGCACGCTGGGGGGGGAGGCGGAGGAGAGGAGGCTGCATCTTGAGTTGAAGACGATTGCGGATGCGGGGCTGGTGGGGTTCCCGAACGCGGGGAAGAGTTCGATCCTGCGGGCGGTGTCCGCAGCGGAGCCGAAGGTGGCGAGTTATCCGTTCACCACGTTGCATCCCACGGTGGGGGTGGTGGAGTATGAGGATTTCGCCAAACTTACGCTTGCAGACGTGCCGGGGATAATCGAGGGTGCGTCGAAGGGGGTTGGGCTTGGATTGGCGTTTTTGAAACATCTCGAGCGCGCGAGGGTGCTTGTATATATGATAGACATGGCCGGCACGGACAACCGCAAGCCGCATGAGGATTACAAGGTTCTTGCAGATGAAATAGCAGGATATTCACCCGAAATGGCGGAGAGGCCGGCACTTGTGGTGGCAAACAAAATGGACGAAGAGGCCGCGCTTGAGAATTACAGGGTGTTCGTGAAGGAAACGGGCATAGAGCCTGTGAAGGTTAGCGCGTCCACGCGCGAGGGTATCGAGGCGTTCAAGGATGCATTGCGGGCACTTGTAAAACCTGCACCCGCAAGCGGCAGCCGCCAGGCGGCGGATCTTGATGCAATGCCGGATACGTCAGGCGATGAAATACCCGCCGCCGCATTGCAGTTTGCGTCGTTTCTTACGCTCGAAAAGCCAAAGGCGAAATCCCATCCCGCAAGAGGGAACATCCATTGATGCCACCCGCTTGACGGCGAAAGGAGAGAGGGAAGAGAAAGAATCGAGAGAGCGGGGTCTAAAACGGGAGAGAGGGAAGTCTCTGAATCGAGAGACTTCCCTCTCTTCTTTGCGAGACCCCCTGGGGACGTTTTTGAGACCCCTTGGGGTCGTTTTTGAGACCAGGCGGAGGCATTTTTGAGACTTACCGGGGAAATTTCGGGGAGTTTCCGGGCGTTTTTTGAAGTTTTACGGGTCAGAGATTTTTCAAAGAGCGCGAAAGACCTGTCCACCCGTAACCCGGATTTTTTGATGAGGCGGACGGGACGTTCCGGCACGGCGTGAGAGCCAATGGCGCAGGTGCGGATGAATGACAAGGGGTGGTAGCATATGCTACTTTCTGCCGCCCCTTCGGGGCTATATAAATTGGTTGTCCGTACCGGGGGTTCCGCTACGCTCCACCCCCGTCTGTATTCTTACGCCGCTTCGCGGCTACGGATACACCAGCAAGCCCAGAAGGGGCGATAAGATTACAGACGGGGGTGGAGCGTAGCGGAACCCCCGGTACAGGCAAAATAAAAAAACAAGCCCCGAAGGGGCGGCAGAATATGCTCCTTA
>JAFVCR010000103.1 GCA_017479035.1 Kiritimatiellia bacterium
AGTAGTCGAACGCATAACTCCCGATGCTCGTCACGCTGTCCGGTATCGTCACGCTCGTCAGCGAGGTGCATTTGTAGAACGCCCTACTCCCGATGCCCGTGACCGTGCATATACGGTGCTTCGGTTTTAGATATCCATACTCATCGACGTCGTCGAAATCTGCATATTCATACACCACGGTCGCGGGGATGGTGATGTGCGAACTGGAACTGCGGAGGCTCCTCACATAAGCCTGCGAACCAGTCTCATAGTCACCGTCCACCATATCATAATCAATACCATCAGTGTCTAAGAACGATCCCCGTCCGCACAGCGGCGAGAATAGAACGGCGGCGAGAATCCACAATCCGATTGTCTTTATCGTCCATCTTTTCATCATATCCGTCTTTCCCTGCGCGGTGTTCACCGTTGGTCCATCCAGTGCATAAAAAGAAGCGCATTCTCTTCTCATGCACTCTTGCGAAGCCCTGCTACAGGCCTAACCGAATACACGAAGAGAAAATGCGCCCAATTGAGCGTACCTTCGCTTACATGACGTTCGGTTTTGTGAAAAGTAGCAGTATTTCGCAAGAACGACGTGTAGCGTTGATGCTACGATTATCCGTCCGGGGGTGGAAAAGCGGTCGTTCCACACTAAATGGATTAAACCGGCCAAATCAGTTCCCGGACTATGTGTTGCCTCAAGCGGCTCCCGCTCAAGACACCCTCATTATATCACAACTTCGCTTTCAAGCGCAAGAGCAAATTGCAATCCCACGGCAACCCGCACCTTGCCTTCAAGATGATTCGTGGTTTAGGCACAAGGAATGCATCAATGAGCCGCGTAGCGGCGATGAGAATACAGACGGGGGCGAGCGAAGTGCAGCCCCCCCGGCATTGATATGCAGAATTTCAAGCCGGGAACCGGCGACAGAACAAAATACTTTTGCCGCTTTACGGTTTTCCTAAAAGCAACTGCTGTCGTCCTGCAATCCCGATTCTACTGGCGGCTCTGATTGTCTCGGTTTGTCAATGCCTTGTAGCGGAAGCAGAAGCGGGCGTGGTCGTTGACAAGCCCCACGGACTGCATGAATGCATATACTGTGACCGTGCCGAGAAACTTGAATCCGCGCGCCTTGAGTTCCGCAGCGATGCGGTCGGAAAGTTCCGTCCGCGCAGGGACGACCCATTCATTGGAGGCGGCGTTGTCGGGATTGTGCAGCATCCTGCCGTCCGTGAACGCCCAGAGCCACTTTGCGAACGTGCCGCACTCGCGGCGCAGTTCGATAAAAGATTTCGCGTTGTGGATTATGGCCGCGACCTTGCGCGGCGAGCGTATCATCCCCGGCACGGAGAGAAGCCGCTCGATGTCGCGCTCGCCGTAGCGGGCGATCTTCTCGAAATCGAAACGCTCGAACGCCGTGAGGAATGCCTCGCGTTTTGCAAGTATCGTATCCCAGCTGAGTCCGCATTGCAGCACTTCATACATCAAGTATTCAAAGAGTTTGCGGTCGCTCCGGCATGGAGTCCCCCACTCCTTGTCGTGGTAGGCGCGTTGGCGGTCGTTGAGTTCGAAATACGGACAGCGTATCTTTTTCATAGCGCACACGGCTTTGCCATTCACGGTTTAGGCGGCGGGACTGCGCCGGAAATTTCGTGCGCGCGGTAGGGCTCTTCGAGGAACGCCACCTCTTCGGCGGATAGTGCGAAGTCGACCGATTTGACTGCGTCGTCGAAATGCCGCGCGTTGGTCGCCCCAATGATCGGCGCGGACACGCCTTTGGAGAAGTGCCAGGCTAGCGCGACGGTCGCCATCGCAACGCCCCGGCGTTTGGCGAGTTCCTCGACGCGATTGACGATTTCTATGTCGCTATCCTTTGCACGGTCGTATTTGCGGTGGAGGATTTTGTCGGTCGAATCTCGCTTGGAGCCGCTGTCCCAGCCGGGATGCGCGAGGTGCCCGCCCGCGAGCGGCGAATACGGCATGAGCGAAACTCCGTACTGCCGCGCAACGGGGATGAGTTCGCGCTCGTCCTCGCGGTAGAGGAGGTTGTAGTGGTTCTGGAGCGTCGCGAATTTCGCAAAGCCGTTGCGCTCTGCGCAGAGCTGCATATTGTGAAATTGATAGCCGTACATCGCAGACGCGCCGAGTGCGCGGACTTTCCCCGCTTTCACGAGCGCATCAAGTGCGGACATAGTCTCCTCTATTGGCGTGTCGTAGTCGAAACGGTGAATCTGGTAGAGGTCGAGGTAGTCCGTGCCGATACGTTTGAGTGTGCCGTCTATCTCGCGCTCGATTGCAACCTTCGAGAGGCGCCCATCGTTGAAGTATACCTTCGATGCGATGACGACGCTCTCGCGCTTCACACCCGCCGTCCGCAGCGCATGGCCGAGGAATTCCTCGCTAGTGCCGTGCGCGTAGCAGTTGGCGGTGTCGAAGAACGTCACGCCCAGGTCGAGCGCATGGCGCACCATCTTGTCAGTCTCGTCCTGCGGCAGTGTCCACAAATGGAAGTCCTCCGACGCCACGCCGTACGACATGCACCCTACGCATATCCTGCTGACTTCTATTCCCGTATCGCCAAGTCTGGTGTATTTCATTGTGTCGTCTCCTCTTTATACGGTCACTTTACTGCTTCGGCGTAGGCGGCATCATCGACTTCTTCGCACCATTCGTTGCTTGTTTCCGTGCCGGGGATTTCAAGTGCGATATGCTGGAACCAACTCTCCGGCGCGGCTCCGTGCCAATGCTTGACGTTCGCCGGGATGTTCACCGTATCGCCTTTTTTCAAGCGACGCGCCGGCTTGCCCCATTCCTGGTAGAAACCTTCGCCCGCAGTGACAATCAACATCTGCCCTCCGCCCGTCGCCGCATGATGGATATGCCAATTGTTGCGGCACGCGGGCGCGAACGTTACGCCGAACGCCGGCACCTGCTCGAGCGTAAGTTTATGGAGATAACTGTTGCCGGTGAAATACTTTGCGTATGCCGTATTCGGCTCGCCGACGGGAATAGGCGACCAGTCGGACGGCAAGTCGTCCGGGTCTGCGGGTGCTTGGATTCGCTTTACGATTTCCGCCGCCTGCGCATCCGTGATGCCGTTGGCCTTGCCGATTGCAATGTGCGCTTTCAACTGCGGAGCGGTTTCGCTTCTCGCCGCGAGCGCAGCGATGGTCACGAGTTCGCGAGTGCGCCAATCGAGATTGTCTCGCTCGAAAATGTCGCCGAACAAATGCGCTTTCAAGTATTCGTCAAGCTGCGTGTGGAAA
Organism: Kiritimatiellia bacterium; assembly: GCA_017479035.1. GTDB lineage: Bacteria > Verrucomicrobiota > Kiritimatiellia > RFP12 > UBA1067 > RGIG5050. The sequence continues at coordinate 3,250 of JAFVCR010000103.1, forward strand.
TCGAAGAGCGTGCCCTTGACCGGCGCTCCGCAAAGTTTCGTCTGGTTTGCCGTGCCGTCGCGAAACGCGTCGTAGCCCTGCGGAAACGGCGCGGGAGCGCGACCTTCGGCTACCTTCACTTCGCCCGCGACGCGCATGAGCGTTGCTGCGGCGTTGAGCGCACGGGGAAAGCCGCAGTAGGCGTAGAGTTGCCCCACAAGTTCCTTCGCCTCGTTCAGCGCAAGCCCCGCCGCGAAGGCGGACTTGAACGCCGCAGCGAGTTTATCCTGTTCGCCCCGCGCCGTCCACGCGCCAATCGATGCAATCGCCAAATCCTTGTCGCTCAAAATTTCCTTATCCATCGCAGTCTCTCCCATAAGCGCACCAGCCGCGCAAACCATATTCACAAAAAGCAGAATTTTCGTCATAGCCATCCTTTAAACCCGGCGCGGCGGTCAGTGCGTGGACTTGAGGTCTTGGAGGTCGCCGTAGAAATAGGAGGCCGTAGTGCCGCCGTCGATGAGGAAGTCCGCGCCCGTAATCCACCGTCCGCGAGACGACATGAGAAATTCCGCAAGGTCGCCAACTTCGTCCGGCGTTCCCGCGCGGCGGCACGGACAGAGCGAAAGCATCTTGCGATAGCCCTCGCCGCGAGGCCCCTTCAATTCGTCGTTCGCAAGAGGCGTTATGATTATGCCCGGGCTTATCGAATTTAGCGTAGCCCCGCGCCGCGCCCAATTCGTCGCCTCGCCCATCACGCGCAGGACGTTGCAGCGTTTGGAATACTGGTAGGCCTTCAAGGTGTCGGTTATCGATGCGATGAATGGTAGGCGCAGGAGTTCCTCCGTCGGCGCGGTCGCAAGCGCGGCGTTTTCCTCCTCCGTCAGCGCGTGGAGGCGATGTCCCGACTGCGACGAAACGACAATCCCGCTGCCGCCCTCTGCAATCACCTTGCCGAACTCCTCCAGCAGCACCGACGTGCCGTAGAGATCTACCTTGAGAATCGTTGCCACCGGCGCTTGCGACGGCGACACCCCCGCCGCATTCACGAGATTCTTTATCCGCCCGAAGGCCTTGGCGTGTTCTATCAAGGCAAGAATCGACTCCCTGCTTGCAAGATCCGCCGCGACCGCGCTCGTCTCGAACCCGGCGTCCTCGAGCGTCTGCGCGGCCTTTTGCGCCGCCTCAAGCCGCAAATCCGCAAGAACCACGTGCTTGCCCGCGCCGATGCGCCTCGCAATCGCCTGGCCTATCCCCCCCGCACCTATCACTACAACAACATCTTTCATGGCAATGACGCTACCTTCCTAAATATGTAGGAAACATTGTAGCACATCTCGCGGGAAACGGCAAGCCCAAAATCCCGCCGCAAGTGCAGTGTGCAGTGTGCAGGTACTGTGGGAACGCGTGAAACGCCTTGCGCAGTTCGCTTCCGGCGGGAATGTGCCTCGCCACCGTCATTTCAAATTCTCACTGTAGAATGAACCGCGCAACCACGAAATACACGAAACGCTATTCCATTTTCGCGTATTTCGTGTATTTCGTGGTTGTTTTATGTTCTCTTCCGTTATTACATATATCATGCGCCAAGAAATTTCTATTGCTTCCATGCGCTGGAGAAGGAAATTCTGTCACAGGCGTTTGCCGATGGCTTTTCGCAGCGCAACTGCATGTGTGCGCAACCAATCGAAGCACTCGATCCGTTTCGATTCGGAATCCCAGTTTTTGTGCGCAGAAACCAGCACCCGCGATGCCTTCTTTTCGGGCAACTCTTTCCATTCGAGGGCGAAACCGCACTCCCTTTCTATTTCCGATTTGTCCTCCTCTAGTCTTTTGAACAGATCTTTATTGTCCGATATGTATAGTGCCGCCGCTATCTGCCCTTCCTTGCTGTTCACCGTCAAGAGCAATTCACACTCGCTCAACTTGCATGGGAGAGTCATCCAACTTCGCGGCGATGGCTTGCGAACAGTCGGGAAGACTTTTCTGTAATCGGCGATTGACGAAACATAGTTGTTGTATGCCTTCCAAAACTCCAACTGCGCCAATCTCACCTGTGAAAGTTCCGCCGCGCTGGCACGTGTTTCACGGATCAGTTTGTCGGGCGATTCTATGACCGACAGTTCGATTGCCATTGCAGACTCGTCAACCTGCAGCAATTCCGCCTTTACAAGGTAAAAGGCAAAATCGTCTCGGGAGATGTCGTTCAACCATTTTATCGCGGTGATTGCCTCCTGCCTGGCCTCCTCCACAATCAACACTGCCGTCTTTGCGCCAAGACCCGCCGCATACGTAATCAATTTGCCTATATGGTCGTGATTTACCGTGTCGTACTGGTTCTCGATTACGACAAGTCCATCCCCGCCATCCTCGTGCGCGACAATATCCGCTTTGTAGTTGCCAACTGCAACTTCCCGCTCAATATCGCACAACTCCATTTGCAACAGATTGGCAAGCTGGTCAATCCCGTCTTTCGCAAGCCAATCCGAGAAATCCCGTTCTTGCCGCCACTGCTTTTTGAGAGAGTGCCGTTTCAAAGTGCCAAGCGCCGTATCGCCCATATAAACACCTTTCGCCGAACTTACCGCACGAAATTGGTGATGACGCTATCGTCGGCGACGGGCGGCACGATGCCGGCCTCTCGTCCCGCCTTGATGCATTTCATCACATAGACCATGTTGCGGGCGAGATTCTGCAGCGTCTGCACGCCTTCGCCGTCGTGCGGGACATCGTCTTTCACGAGCGCATGAAAATCGTTCCAGTAGGTGCTGCCGACGCACAGCATCTGCGCAATGCCGGCATACTTGTTCATCACGTCGTAGGCCGCGCTCGTCCCCGCGCGGCGGGCTACGACAATCGAGGCGACGGGCTTGTGGCGGAACGCGGCATAGTTGTCCGCAAGGCGCGAGGAAAAGAACAGCCTGTCGAGAAACGAGAGAACCCTCCCCGATGGATGCGCGTAATAGACCGGCGTTCCGAAGACGAACCCCTCCGCATCCTTGGCCTTGGCGGCAAATTCGTTCACCGCATCTCCCGCGAAGACGCATCTGCCCAAATCCTTGCACTTGCCGCAAGCGATGCAGTCGGCGACCGGCTTTGCGCCGACCGTGACAATCTCCGAATCTACGCCTTCTGCGGCAAACGTCTTTGCCATTATTTCCAATCCCGCATTCGTCGAACCGTCGGGATTGAAACTCCCGTTGAGCATCAATACTTTCATCATCCTTCCTCCTCTAGCATATGAAGCATTATAGCACACCGCGCCGGAAACGGCAAGCGTGCATACTTGTGTGAATGGCAGAAGAAGTTGTACACCCGGCACTTCTTCTGCCATTCACGATCCGGGTCATGAAAGCCGCCAATTTTGTGGGCAACAACGAAGTAAAACATCTGGCAAAAGCCGGATGCTACTTCGTGAACTGTTCTATTTTCAATTCGCCAAGATCTTTGAGAATGGCGACTTCCCTTGCAAACGGTTCGGATGCGGAATGTGCGGCAAGCGCAGCCTCGTCGCGCCACGTTTCGCAGATGAGAAACACGCCAGGGCGCGTTGCACTTTCAAATACATCGTATGAGATGCATCCGTCTTGAACAAGCGAGGCCTCCGTGAGGCGCTTTGCGGCCGCCACGGCATCGGCTTCGGAACCGGCTTTGACCGTGTAGAAACAATTTAGTCTTATCATTGTCGTTCTCCTTGAAGTTACATTATACGCATGCGATGTGCCATGCCCGTTCAAATAGCACCGATGCCTTTTAGAATGCCGGCAATACCCGTGCCCGCGACATCGTCGATTATCTTGCCGCCGGAATCGAACGAATAGAAATTCATTACCGTAGTCTCGAAACGCTTGCCGTTTGGAGCGATGCCCGCGAATGGTTGCGAACCGGTGAAAGTCCCGGAACATGTCCATTGCACGGCCACAGTGTGTTCATCGGCCACCATGTTAACCAAACGCCAATGCACATCGGGGAAACTCGCGCGCATCATGGTCACGACGCTCAAGTATCCCTCCGCCCCGGCAAGCGGCACGGGAGAAACTGGTGTGGCAAAGAGCGCGGATTCGGAAATAAGTCGTTTGCCGAGTTCGATGTCGTTTGTATTGATGCAATGTTCGAAAAGCCGCATTGCTGCACGATTGCGATTGATTGCAGATTCGTCCATATCGCCACCTCAAACGTTCTTTCCCGCTTCGTATGCTTCGTGCATGGCGGGGAGGTTGCGGATTTCTCCCTTTTCGTACGCGCCAGTGCCGTATATGACTCCGCGCTCGACGGCGCCGTCCATGCAGTCGCGCGTAAAACCGCGCAAACCTTCGAGCGTTGCATTCATCATATCCCTATTGCCGTCCGCCGCTGTAACGATGAACCAGAACTCCGTGCCGGTGAAACGGCCAAAATCGTTCCAGCGCGAAACACTGCGGTCAATCAGTGCTTTCAACTGCGCATCCATAGAATAGAAATACACGGGCGTGGACAAAACGATCGTATCGGCGGACATCATTTTTTCTACGAGCCCGTTGGCATCGTCTTTCTTGAAACATTTGCCGAGTTTGCGGCAGGCGTAGCAGCCAAGGCAATAGCCTACGTCTTTCTCGGCCAGGCGTATCTTCTCCACATCGTGGCCGGCCTCTTGCGCTCCTCTTGCGAATTCGTCGCAGAGGATGTCGCTGTTGCCGGCCTTTCTCGGCGATGCCGAAATTATCAATACATGTTTCATGACGTTGCCATTATAGCATACAGGCCTTGCAAATTCAACCACATACATTACCGAAATTTAAGATTTCCGGCTGTTGACAAACCGCATGTTTTGGATTAGACTTGCGGCATGGGAGCAATGGTTGCAAAACGCGCGTATTCGCCAATGGAAGAGGTGTGCCACACGGTGCTGCACGTAATAGGCTCGCACCTGGGCGCGGCGATGATAGCGCTTATGGTGTGGGCTGCCGTGTACAGCGAAACAGCGGTAGCGTGGAAAGTCGTTTCCGCATCGATATTCGGCGCGTCGATAATCCTACTGTATTCAATGAGCGCAGCCTACCATGCAGTGGCATACGAACCTGCAAAACGCATCCTCAAAGTGTGCGACCATTCGTCCATATATTTCTTGATAGCAGGTTCATACACGCCATTCACCCTGGTCACCCTGCGGCCGGAGCATCCAGCACTTGCATGGAGCGTATTCGGAATCGAATGGGGGCTTACGCTTGCAGGGGTCGTGTTCAAGATTTTCACCACGGGACGATTCCGCTACATTTCCACATGCCTCTACATCGGCATGGGGTGGGTGGCGATATTCGCAGTGAAACCCATTATAGATACACTTGGTGGCATGGGCACAATGTGGCTGCTGTTAGGCGGGATTCTCTACACGGTGGGCGCGGTATTCTATTTGATGAAACGCATCCCATACCACCACGCCGTGTGGCACGCCTTTGTCCTTGCAGGGACGATCTGCCACTTCTTCTGCGTTCTCTGGCATGTAATGATGTAGCGAACCCATCCCGAGAACAGAGAAAAAAGAGTGGATACTTTTTTCCGAATACGCTATAATAGCGTTGCACATAATATGTAGTTTGCAGTGTGCAGTTTGCAGTTTGAAAATGCAATCAACGCAGAGGCGCAGAGATTCGAGAGAGAGTGTACTGTGGGGACGCGGGCGTCTCGCCCGCGGTCAGTAGTTTGCAGTTTGCAGTTTTTGGTAGCAATGTCAACCCCCACTGTGTACTGTGGGGACGCGGGCGTCTCGC
>JAFVCR010000104.1 GCA_017479035.1 Kiritimatiellia bacterium
GACTGGAAGGATCTGGCCGCATTCGGGCAGTGCGAGAGCATTGTGAGGCGAGGTGGACGAACCACGCGCGAAGTCCGGCACTTTCTCACGAGCGTAACGGATGTGGAGGTGTTCGCAAAGGCTGTGCGCAGCCACTGGGCCCGCGAGAACTCCTTTCACTGGAGTTTGGATGTCATCTTCGGCGACGATGCCTGTCGTGTGGTTGAACGCAATACGGCGGAAAACCTTGCCATAATCCGGCGCATAATCTACAACCGAATCAAGCTGGCGACCGGCGGCAGGGAGCCGCTATCTCTCGGCAAACGCAAGTGCATTTACGACGACACTTTCCGCAAGCAAACCCTTTTTTCATGCTGAAGCCATGGGCGGCAGCGTCTTTTCAATTGCGGGCGGATGTGATATAATATCCGTGTGCAAGAAAAGCGGCGACGGCATGAATGCGACGAATCTGATGAAGGCGGCGGTGGAAGCGGGCGGAGACCGGCTGGACAGTTTCGACGGCAACCACGCATTCTACCGCCGGTGCGGATTCGAGCCGGTTTCGTGGACGCCGTTCAACGAGCAATACGCCCCGGAAGGATGGACGAAGGGGCGGGACAGGCCGGAGGATGTGGTGTTTTACGCATACACGGGCAACCGCCAGCCGGACAAGGCAAAGGCGGCGGCGGAATTGGCGGCGTTCAAGAATGCAACGCGCCCCTGCACGGGTGAAAACGGCTACGACGAGGCGATGAAAAAGCGCAACGATTTCATGGCGCGGAGAAAATCCGCAAAATGAGGAAGGACAAAACAAATGACGATAGAAGAGCAGGAAAAGGAAGAGCGGCTGGAACTTGAAAGAGCCATACGCGAAAACCCGGAAGACAAAACGACGATGTCGCGTGCAGAATACGCAGAGCGGCGGTTTGAAATGCTGGATTTGCTGTTTATGGACGGGGACGACGAGGCGGCGCGTGCGGCATTCCGCAAAGACCCGCGAGCCGCAAGATTCATTCAAAGCGCATACGACAGCGGCGTGGACGTGAAAGACTATGACCTTGACGAGGCGTTTTGCAATCTTTTCATCCGGCTGTATTTGAGGGGCTGAACGATGGGGTATTCGCATATAGTGCTATGGACGAACTATTCAAGCCGAATGGCACGGCTGGTGTGGTTTCGGTAGTCGGCGGCATATCGAGTCTGGACTGCGACCTTGAACGGCTAGAAGGCGAGAGCGACCGGGTGGGCAAATACGCCAGACACTCCGTCAAGCCTAGGGAGCATTTAGCGTGACGCGATGCGTTTGATATGGATCTTGAAAACCGTCTCTCCTCCTATTCCTGCTGCATTGGTCTGCTGTTCACCGGGGAGGAACGCACGTGGAATGTTTTTGTAGAAACCTATACCGAGATCCGGGAAGATATGCGCATGCGCAACCGGTGCAGGTGCCCCTACGCCAATGAAGTTCACACCTGCCACAGGAGTGAAGCATATACGCCCTTCCGTAGTTTCGATTTCAATCCAGCGTGGATTTGCAAAGAATCCGCATGCAGGATCCTCCCATATGCCCCAGTCCAACGATGCCCGGCGATTGGCCCACGCCGTCTCCGGACCGGCACAGGAACGGCGCACGGAAACAAGCGATTCCGGGGAATATGCAAAGACCAGTCCGAATAGTTCCGCAGTGCGCGATTGCGATTTCACTGTGGCGGTCAAAAGTACATCGTCGGGGCTGAATTGCATCCATTCTATCGATGCTGCATCTCCGGGCGAACCCATGTAGGAAAACTCACCAGTCAAAACACGGCGACCATTTGCCGCCTGCACCGTGTTCGTGCGCGCAAATGCCGCCACATGCACATCCCGCAGCCAAGATGGACGCTGCGCGACAGGTGCGACTCCAGGCGTACGAAATGCGAACGGAATTGTGAACGTTTGGCGCGCCACAGTATTGGATGCTGCATCCAGAATAGAGATTCTCAATGCAGGCACATCTGGAACTGGAATTTGCGTTGCACCACCGGGAGGACATACCGGACATTGCATTGCAATAGACTCCTTCACGCTGCCGTCCGCCATGTCAAGAGTCTCGCAGAGGCACGAGAATTGTGCCAAGTCGCGCATGGAATTATTTGTTATCGCAAGAATGCCTTTGGCGCAATCCATGCGAAATGGTGCGAATATGCTCTTGATTACATTTGCCGATGGTATGCTGCGCCAGTCTATTGCATCGTCGTTGCATCCCACGAAAAGTCCCGCCGCACGTTGTGCCTTTGCTACCGCGCGCCACTGCCCTTCCAAACTTGCCGCACCGCCGAGATCTCCTTGTACGGGCGATACGTTTACAGGCAGATATATTAGAGGATCGCGGACGTTTCCGGCATGCGTACCTGCAAGCGGCGAAAGCGGTGCGGAGAAAAGGCTGTTCGATTGGCCGATGCGCACGATTGCACGGCTTTGTGGATCGCACGAACGAATCTCGCTCTCGCCGTCCTCAACGCGCCACCATCGATTTGGTTTTGATGTAAATCGGCTCCCCCACAGTATGACGCACGGATGCGGCGCAATCGCTCGCACGCGCGATGTGATATTCGATGGATTTGAAATTTCCGCAAGCACATACACGCCTAGAGTATCGCAAGCTGAAAGGAACTCCTCGCAATCGTCATCGCTTGCAAGATATGCTGCATTTGCATTGAGAGCCTTTATCGCAGCGGCATGTTCGGCACACAACCTTCCCTTCACACTCAATCCTTTCAAAATAATCCGGCGATTGTTCATATATATGCCATCCTCGCGGCGGATCTCCACAGTGCGGAATGCCACGGGAGTGGATGCTGTTGCAAGAACATCGCCTTTTGCAGTGAGCAACGACACTTTTGCACGGTATAGATTAGGCAAATCATCTGTCCACAATACTGGATTGCGCACATCGAAATCGGCGAATGCTTTTTGCACCGTAAAGTCATGGGCAGTAGCGCGGAAATCGGCAGCGGTGGATTTCTCGAAGAACTTTCGCCCTCCATTGTCGAACAGCGCAATAGCCAGCGTCTCTACATCCTCGACGTCGCGAGCAATGCATTCAACGGCTAGCGAACCATCTGCATGGGCATCCGCCGCAAGTGAAATAATATCCGCTTTGGCTGCAAACGCAATTCCTGCCAACGATAAAACGAACATAAAAGCATTGGTTCTCATTGCACCCTCACATCATGGTTAAGGCATCTATGTCCAGAATTGTTTGTATGCCCGCCGGCGGCGGACGCGATGTCAAAATCCACCGCACCGCCGATGCGATTGTAGACGGCTTCACTGCACGCATCGCCACTTGCCACCACCAAAAACCTTCTGTCTGTTCGAGGAACGCTGGTGCAGCATCCGCCACCTCGAATCGCTCGCCTTGCAGTGCCGTGGAATAAGTCTTGAGACTTTTCGCGTAGAAACCGCACCACTCCGCCACTTTCCCGCCGTCCGCACCTTTCACATGTAGAATCGAGAAATGGCAATGCGGCGGATAGAAACCTGTTGCACGCATCTCTAGTTCTTCGTCAGCAAAAATTTCGAATGAGCCTTCGCGCGCGGCAAGGCGTATCGCCCGCGCCTCCACATCATGCGTCTGGAAAATAACCTCGCCTGGCTTCTCTGCACGGCCGGCGCGCCCGGCAACCTGTGCAAGCAGCTGGTATGTGCGCTCCTCTGCGCGGAAGTCGGGAATCGCAAGCGACTGGTCGGCATTCAATACGCCCACGAGCGTCACATTCGGGAAATCCAATCCCTTTGCTATCATTTGCGTTCCAAGGAGAATATCCGCCTGTCCGGTGCGGAAGAGAGTCAACAAATCGTCGTGAGAATTTTTGCGGCTCGTGGAATCCCTGTCCATGCGCAATATGCGTGCACGGGGAAAACACTTCTCGAGCATTGCTTCGGCTCGTTCGGTGCCAATGCCCGTGCGGGAAAAATCGCGAGCTTTGCATTCGGGACATTCGTTCGGCAGATGTTGCCATGCACCGCAGACGTGGCAACGCAAGCACTGCTCGCGCAAATGATAGGTGAACGGCAAGCGGCCTTCCGCACCTGCGCAATTCGGGCAGGAAGCGATCCATCCGCAAGCATCGCATCTCCACACCCGTGCATAACCTCGCCTATTCAAAAAAAGTATCGTCTGCTCGTGCCGCGCCAGACGTGATGAAATGGCATCCAGCAGTGCTTGCGAAAATATGCCCGCCTTGCCAGACTTTGCCTTTTCCTCCTCCATGTCCACCAGATGCACCGCCGGCATCGCGCGCCCTTCCACGCGGCTTGGCATCCGCGCAATGCGATATTTGCCTCGCCGCACGTTGTTCCACGATTCCAGGCTTGGCGTGGCACTGCCCAGCACAACCTTGCATTTTTCAACAACGCCTCGCATCACTGCCACATCGCGCGCATTGTATCGCGGTGTTTCCTCTTGTTTGTAAGAACTGTCGTGCTCCTCATCCACAACTATCAACCCCAAATCTGCAACCGGTGCGAAAACCGCACTCCGCGGCCCTACCACGACGCGTGCTTCACCCTTGCGGATGCGGTGCCATTCGTCAAACCGTTCTCCATCGGAAAGCGCACTGTGCAGCACTGCCACCTTATCCCCAAAACGGCTAGCGAAGCGTCTCACCGTCTGCGGGGTGAGAGATATTTCCGGCACCAGCACTATCGCACCCCGTCCTCGCGCAAGTTCCTCCGCTATCGCCTGCAGGTAAACCTCGGTCTTGCCGCTGCCGGTCACGCCAAACAGCAGCACCGGCGCACGATCTTCTGCAAGCACAATGTCGAGTGCAGCATGCTGCTGCGAATTCAATTTCTTCGGGGAAGCCGGCAGTATGGTTCGCCCTCCCAACGGATCGCGCCGCCGCGCA
>JAFVCR010000015.1 GCA_017479035.1 Kiritimatiellia bacterium
CACACTGCAAACTGCAAACTATTTCGGGTAATCCAAAAGTCCGGGATAAGGGTGTAACTCTGCGGCATCTGGCAAACTCCCATAATAGATAAAAAAGGCATCGCCCTCCCGGGAAACCCGCATTATGCGGGCTGTTCCGGGAGGGCGGTGGCTTTGACGGCGAGAATTTCAAGGGCTTAAAAATAAAATCCAAGAGCTTGAAAATAAATTTTAAGGGCTTAAAATCACCAATTCAAGGGCTTAAAATTTATTTTTGAGCCCTTGAAATTTTATTTTGACTGCTTGAAATTGTCAATTCAAGGGCTTAAATTTTTATTTCAAGGGCTTGGAATTATTTGGAAAGCCCGGCGTTTCGGCGGGATTCCTTGCTTTGGCGGGGTAAAAACGGCAAAAAAGAAGAAACCCCGCCGTGGAAGGCGGGGTTTCTTTAAGCAGGTTGCTGGTAAATCAGCGAACCTTGGTGTAGCCGTAGACGGCCTTGTCGCCAAGTTCCTCTTCGATGCGGAGGAGCTGGTTGTACTTGGCGATGCGGTCGGTGCGGGACATGGAACCGGTCTTGATCTGCCCGGAGTTGGTGGCAACTGCGATGTCGGCAATAGTCGCGTCCTCGGTTTCGCCGGAGCGGTGGGAGGTGACGGACGTGTAGCCGGCGCGGTGAGCCATCTCGATTGCGTCGAGGGTCTCGGAGAGCGAGCCGATCTGGTTGACCTTGATGAGGATGGAGTTGGCCGCGCCGAGCTTGATGCCCTTTTCGAGATACTTGACGTTGGTCACGAAGAGGTCGTCGCCAACGAGCTGGCACTTGGAGCCGATTGCTTCGGTGAGAGCCACCCAGCCTTTCCAGTCGCCTTCGGCCATGCCGTCTTCGATGGAGTCGATGGGATACTTTTCAACGAGACCCTTGAGGTATTCGACCTGTTCGGCGGAGGTGCGCGTGGCACCCTTCTTGCCTTCTTTCCAGGTGTAGTCGTACTTGCCGTTCTTGTAGAACTCGGAAGAGGCGCAGTCGAGAGCGATGGTGACATCCTTGCCGGGCTTGTAGCCGGCGGCCTTGATGGCCTTGATGATGCTTTCGAGTGCGTCTTCGATGGAGTCGAGGGCGGGAGCGAAGCCGCCTTCGTCGCCGACGGCGGTGGAGAGGCCGCGTTCCTTGAGAACCTTCTTGAGGTTGTGGAACACTTCAGCACCGCAACGCAGACCTTCGCGGAAGGACTTGGCGCCGACGGGGCGGATCATGAATTCCTGAAACGCGATGGGTGCATCGGAGTGGGCACCGCCGTTGATGATGTTCATCATCGGAACGGGGAGGGTGTAGGTGTTGGTGCCGCCGATGTAGCGGTAGAGGGGAAGGCCGTAGTAGTTGGCGGCGGCTTTGGCAACGGCGAGGGAGACGCCGAGGATGGCGTTTGCGCCGAGTTTGGACTTGGTGGGGGTGCCGTCGAGAGCGAGCATGATCTTGTCGATGCCGCGCTGGTCGGTGGCGTCTTTGCCTTCGAGGGCGGGAGCGATGACGGTGTTCACGTTTTCGACCGCCTTGAGAACGCCCTTGCCGAGATAGCGTTTCTTGTCGCCATCGCGCAGTTCGAGAGCTTCGTTAACGCCGGTGGAGGCACCGCTGGGAACCGCCGCGCGCCCGAACGCGCCGCTTTCGAGGCGGACATCGACTTCAACCGTGGGATTGCCGCGCGAGTCAATGATTTCACGCGCCTTGATCGATTCAATCAACATTTCCTTGTTTCCTTTCAGAAATTCCTTGCATAATATCAAAATCGCCTTGAGATGTCAATAAAATAGCAATTTGGCCGCATTTTGGGCGTGATGCGCGGGCGATTTGCCCGGGAAGATTGCAACAATTGTTGCACTAAGTGAAAAATATTGCGATTTTGTGCTTGATTTCGGGAGCGATTTTTGGGAGAATGCACAACGTTTTGCACCAAACAGGGTTCAAAAAGGTTTTCAGACATGAAAGAGATAGACGGCAGGCTTAATGCGCAAGGTATGAAAATCGCGCTTGTGGCGGCGCGGTTCAATTCGTTCCTCGTGGAGCAGTTGGTGAAAGGTGCCAGGGATGCGTTTGTGCGGCACGGCGGCGATGATGCCGCGCTTGTGCTGGTGCGCGTGCCGGGTGCGTACGAGATACCTCTGGCGGCGAAGAAACTCGCCGCCGGCGGCGGATACGACGCTGTAGTGGCACTAGGAGCTGTGGTGCAGGGCGCAACTCCCCACGGCGGGCTTATAATGGAGACGGTGGCGAGGGCGCTTGATGAAATAGCCGTGGAAACGGGCGTGCCGGTGACGGACGGCGTGGTTACCGCAGAAACGCTGGAGCAGGCGGTGGAGCGCAGCGGCACGAAGCAGGGCAACAAGGGTGCAAACGCGATGCTGGCGGCGATAGAGCTGGTGGATGTATTGAAGAGAATTTGAAACACGGATGGATGGTTTGGGTTTCCAAGACAAGGATGAAGTGACATGGCAAAAGAAGTGAAAAAGGTGGCGTTCCTGACGGCGGGAGGGCTTGCACCGTGCTTGAGTTCGTCGATAGGCTTTCTCATCGACGAATACAACCGCCGCGCACCGCAGGTGGAGATGATCGGCTACGTCAACGGCTACATGGGGCTGTTGAAGGGGCATTCGATACCCGTGACGGAGGAAGTGCGCAAAAACGCGTTGGTGCTTACGAAGCACGGCGGCTCGCCAATCGGCAATAGCCGCGTGAAACTCACGAACGTGGCGGACTGCGTGGCGCGTGGTTTGGTGAAAGAGGGCGAAGATCCGTTGAAGGTGGCGGCGGAGCAACTGGTGAAGGACGGCGTGGACGTGCTGCATACGATCGGCGGGGACGACACCAACACCACGGCGGCTGATCTTGCGGCGTATCTTGCAGAGAACAACTACGCGCTTACGGTGGTGGGGCTGCCGAAGACGATCGACAACGACGTGTATCCGATACACCAGAGCCTTGGCGCGTTCACTGCGGCGGAGGAGGGGGCAAAGTTCTTCGCCAACGTCGTGAAGGAGAACTCCGCCAATCCGCGCGCGCTGATCGTGCACGAGGTAATGGGGCGCAACTGCGGCTGGCTGACCGCGTTCACCGCGCTTGCGTATCACGGCATGGTGGCGAAAGACATCGAATTCCTCCCGGCGTTCGGCCTGACGGCGAAGAGGCAGGACGTGCATGCGGTGTACGTTCCGGAGGCGAAGATCGATTTTGCCGAAGAGGCCAAGCGTCTGCGCAAGGTGATGGACGAGAACGACAGCGTAAACATCTTCGTGAGCGAAGGCGCGTGCGTGAAGGAAATCATCCAGGAAATGAAGAAGGCGGGCGAGACGGTGCCGGTGGACGCGTTCGGGCATCCGCGCCTAGACAAGGTCAACGTGGGGCAGTGGTTCGCCAAGCAGTTCGGCGCGAAGATCGGCGCGGAGAAGACGAGCGTTTTCAAGAGCGGATATTTCGCGCGCGCCGCAGCACCCAACCGCCAGGATCTGAAACTGATCCACGCATGCGCGGTGAAGGCAGTGGAATGCGCGCTCGCGGGTGTGGGCGGCGTGATAGGCCAGGATGAAAACCAACGCAACGAACTGCGCGCGTGCGAGTTTCCGCGCATCGCGGGAGGCAAACCGTTCAACGTGCGCAATTCGCGCTTCCGCAAACTGCTCGCGGCGATCGGCCAGCCTCTGCCCCGCAAAACCCGTGTAGTGGCAAACGCTTAATTCAGGATGGAAACATGGACAATTCAGAGAACAACAGCAATACGGAATCAACCGCGCGCGGCGCGATAATAGAGTTCGATTTCACCGCGATAAACGGCGCGGAAATGCTCTTCGAGGCGGCGAAGGCGATCCTCGCGCCCAAGGGCGTGGAGCTCGGCGTGAAACTCGAGGCGAAGTATCTGGCCGGAAACAATGCGCAGAGCGCGATAGCGGAACTCTTCAATGCGAACAGCGTGGTGGACGATCCGGCGGCGGCGGCGCGCGATTTGACTGCGGCGTTCGCGGCGGCGGCGACAGAGGCGATGCCGGGCGCGTTCACGCCGGGGTTCGTCGCGTTCGTGAAGGGGCTTGCGGAGAAGGGGCTCAAGGTGGTTCTTTCCACGCGTGGCGACACAGAACGCCTTGCAAAACTGGTGGAGGAGCGCATAGGCTCGCCGCTGGTGGTGGCGTATTCCGAGCCGTCCACGACGTATGGTTCGTGCAAGTGGGATGCATGGCGCCGCGCCGCCACGCAGAACGGCCTTGCGGACGTGTTCACGGCGGCCATAACGGGCAGCGGCTACGGAGTGAAAAGCGCACTCGTGGCAAATCTTGCAGTGGCGGCCATCGAAAATCCGCATACGGCGTATCAGGATTTCGGCGGAGCGGACATAGTTGCGGAGAAGTTCGATGCGGCACTTGCAAAGGACGTCCTTGCAATGCTGCATCTGTAAGCGGAGGCTGGATAAATGAACGGTATCGAACGTCTGCACTCTATAATGACGCGGCTGCGCGACCCCGAAAAGGGTTGCCCCTGGGACAGGGTGCAGACGCTCGAATCGCTCAAGCCGTGCGTCTTGGAAGAGGCGTACGAACTTTTGGCCGCAATGGATGCGCCGGAGGACAAGGCGCACCACATAGAGGAATTGGGAGACGTTCTGCTGCAGGTCATGTTCCAGTGCGTGATGGCGGAGCAGGAGGGACGCTTCACATTCGATGACGTGGCAAACGCCATATCCGACAAACTCGTCCGCCGCCATCCGCATGTGTTCGGCGATGCTACGGCGGACAACCCCGAGGCGGTGTTGAAGAACTGGGAGCAGATCAAGCAACTAGAACACCGCAAGGATGCGCGGCATTCCGCGTTGGATGGTGTGCCGCCCACGCTGCCGGCACTGTTGAAGGCGCAGCGCACTGCGGAGAAGGCTGCGCGCGTGGGGTTCGATTGGGCGGAGGCTGCGGACGTGGTTCCAAAAATCCACGAAGAAATGGGCGAGCTTGCCGATGCCGTGGCCAATGGCGAAGGCGATGCGCGCGTGAAGGAAGAATTGGGCGATTTGCTTTTTGCGGTGGCGAACTACGCAAGGCATCTGCATGTGGATGCAGAGAGCGCACTGGAGGGGACGAGCGCAAAATTCGCCAAACGTTTCCGTTTCATCGAGGCTGCCGCAAAGGCACAGGGGCGCGAGTTAAAATCCATGACGATGGACGAGAGAGAAGAACTTTGGCGGCAGGCCAAAAAGCAATGAAGGTGGAGGTAATAGAACCTCATGGATTCTGCGCGGGGGTGACGCATGCGGTGAAGTGCGCACTGGCCGCGTTGCGCGATGAGGGGGAAGAGGGTGGCGGGGGGAGGCTGTATTGCCTGCATGAACTCGTCCACAACGAGTTGGTGGTGGAGGATTTGAAGGGGAGGGGGATGGTTTTCGTAGAGGCGTTGGAGGAAGTGCCGGAGGGGGCGCGGGTGCTGTTTTCCGCGCATGGAGTTGCACCAAAAGTGCGAGAGGATGCGGCGGCGCGGAAACTTGAAGTGCTGGATGCGACGTGCCCTTTCGTGGGCAGGGTGCACGACGACGTTAGGCGGTATGCCGCAGAAGGGGCGAAGGTCGTAATAATAGGCCACAGAAATCATGCGGAGACGATCGGCACGGCAGGAGAGATGCCGAATGCTGCGGATGTGGTGGCAATAGCATCGGTGGAGGAGGTCGACGCGATTCCGTTCGATGTGGCAGCGAAAGTGGGCGTGGCGGTGCAAACCACGATGAACCAGGACGAAATAGCACCAGTGCTGGATGCGTTGAAAAAGAGATTTGCCAACCTTGAAATATGTGCATCGGCGGGGGTGTGCCGCGCTACGAAAGAGCGGCAGGATGCGGTGAGGAAGTTTGTGGAGGGGGCGTTGCCGCGCAAGACGGGAGTGCTGGTGCTGGGCAGCGCGAATTCGTCCAACACGCGCCGTTTGGAAGAAATTGCAAAGGCATCCGGCGCATGCTGGAGTGCGCGTGCGGGCAGCCTGCGCGACATTGAAGGATTGCAAATACCGCCTCTTGACGTGCTGGGCATCACATCCGGGGCATCCACGCCGGAAACATTTTTGCGCGCGGCGATACAGGTGCTTGCCAAACTCGAACGGCCGGGCGGCTTGATTTCCGGGGAGGGATTTGATATAATTGCGCCATAGGCGGGGAACTGATGCAAATCCACCCCCCGCCGCATCTGTTGGCATTTACGCTGACAAACTGTTCTAACGAAATACGACCAATTTTTCATAAGGAAACAGTGCGTGAGCGAGAATGCGTCCGTCATGGGCGTATTGTATCGTTGTGCATTTCCTTAAAGCCTTTGGTCGGGCTTCGTTAGAGTGCATGGGAAGGCAATGCGCTCTTTTCTTATGCACCGGAGGCGGGCTCCGGCAGACATCCAAGCGCAATCAGCACAAGAGGAACGATAATGCGCCGTATCTTGCAATTATGCGCCGCCGCGTTCCTTTTGACGGCAGGCACGGGGATTGCAATGGCAGGGACGAAGGCGTTGACCAAGGCGAAACAGGCAAAGAAGGACGAGTTCTACACGCAACGTGCCGACATCGCAAACGAACTCAGGCACTATCGCGCGCACTTCAAGGGCAAAACCGTCCTCTGCAACTGCGATGACCCCGAAAAGAGCAACTTCTCCAAATATTTCCGCGACAACTTCGAGTTCCTCCAGCTAAAATGCCTCGTCACCACCTGCTACCGCAGCGTAGATATTTTCAATTATTCCGACAACACCAGCAATCGCGGAATATGCCGCCGCTACACGCTTGGCGCGGACGGCGAACTCGTGGCGGAGGACATCGCGCTCGAGGGCGACGGCGACTTCCGCAGCGAAGAATGCATCGAACTTTTGAAGGAGGCGGACATTGTCGTCACCAATCCCCCGTTCTCGCTTTTCCGCGAATACGTGGCGCAACTCGTAAAGTACGACAAGAAATTTCTCATCATCGGCAACGTCCAGGCGATAACCTACAAGGAGTTCTTCCCGCTGCTGCGCGACAACAAGGTGTGGCTGGGAGCCTCCATCCATAGCGGAGACAGGAAGTTTGGCGTCCCTGCCGACTATCCGCTCGAAGCGTCCGGCTGCGGAATAGACGAGAACGGCCAGCGATACATCCGGGTGAAGGGAGTTCGCTGGTTCACGAATCTGGACTATCAAAAACGCCACGACAAACTGCCGCTCTACAAGAAATACAGTCCCGAAGAGTTCCCGAAATACGACAACTACGATGCGATAAACGTGAACATGACCGCCGACATCCCCTACGACTACGACGGCGCAATGGGCGTGCCGATAACCTTCATGGACAAATACAACCCCGACCAGTTCGAGATAATCGGATTGGACAGATACGTTGCAGACAAACCAAATTATGGCCATCGGTTCTTGATGAACGGCAAGGAAAAATTCGCCCGCATTCTCATACGGAGGAAGAAGTGATTTTTATTTTAACGCAGAGACGCAGAGATGCAGAGGGAGCTGTGGGGAGCGGGTGGGACACCCGCGGTCGCCGCGCGGAGCGCGGCGTGCAAAACAACGGGAGCAGAGATGCCGCGGGCGAGACGCCCGCGCCCCCACAGTACACATCGCTCTGCCTCTCTGCGTCTCTGCGTTAAAAAAAAAAACTGCACACTGCACACTGCAAACTGCACACTGTACACTGCAAACTAATTTGGAGGTATTCGCGTTCGTTGCGCGAGACATTTTCGTGTTTTCATCCTGTGACGGGATCCACTGAAGACGCCGCAAAGCGGCGGCAAGAACACAGCCGGGGGTGAAAACCCCCGGCACGCGGCATAAAAAACGTGTCAGCCGGGAACCGGCGGCAGAAGGTTCTGCCGCCCCTTCGGGGCTAGGATATGGTGATGCCGCTACCAGGGGCTGCGCTTCGCTTGCCCCCGTCTGTGATCTCACCGCCCCTTCGGGGCTCGCCGCCGTCTATTCCGGGCCGTGGGTGGCGGATGCGAAAGTGTATTTCTCGAAGAAAGGCTGCGTGGCGCAGAAAATCGGCGAGAGGTACGTCAACGGCAGCGCGGACCGGCAGGAGATACTCGAAACCGCGATAACATGGAAGATAGATTCGAAGAAGGAAAAGGACATAGAGCAATACATGGCGCTCATGCAGGGCGAGGACGATGCCTTGGAACTGTGGCTCTATTTCCAGAAGGTGATAAATTGGATCGACGGAGTGTTTCCTCACTACCGCAAGGAAATGAAAGGACTGGAGTGGGGGCGGTTCTTCAAGGAATACGACGCAAAGAAGTTCAATCCGGCGGCGATGGAGAGGGATGTCGCCGCGCTGATGCAGGACAGGGAAGTGCAATCGAAGAAAGGGATATACGAGTTTCTCCTTTCGGGGCGCACGAGGGCGGAGAAATTAAATCTGCGGGCGTTCGACGACGCCGAAAAGCGCGAGGCGTTCGAGCGGCAGGGCGGCATTTGCCCCGTTTGCAATGGCAAGTTCGCCTTTGAGGAAATGGAGGGAGACCATATTGTGGCGTGGTCGAAAGGAGGCAAAACCGTTCCCGAAAACCTCCAGATGCTATGCGCTCGCTGCAACGCTCTCAAAAGCGACAAATTCTGACGAGACTCCGCCAGTCGCCGTTTCGTCCCGGACCGGAGGATAGGATAGTTTCTTCTTGCGGAGAGGATTAAAATATCCTATAATGTCCGTGATGTACGGCAGAGCGGCAGAATGCGGTTTCACAAGGATTCCCGGCGGGGGCGGCGGGGTGGAGTGCGATTTTGAAATCGCGCGGAGGCCTGTAACGAATGCAGAATATGCCGCATGGCTGCGGACTCTTGCGCCGGACGAAGCGCGAAGACGGTATTCTCCGTTGATGGAAGAGCATTTCTGGGGTGGGATAAATGCGGATTTCTCCGTGAAAGAAGGTTTTGCCGGGAAGCCGGTGGTGTTCGTGTCGTGGTTCGATGCGCAGGCGTATGCGGCGGCGCACGGCGCGAAGTTGCCTACGGAGGCGCAATGGCGCAAGGCTGCGGCGTGGGATCCGGCGGCGAGGAGATTTGCGAAATACGCAACGGGGAGCGACAACGCTCCGCATCAGAGAGAAGCGATTTTCTACGACGGAGAAAAGGGTTGGGCGTTGGACGAGCCGCATTTGGCGGATGTGGAGTGGTATCGTCCATCAGGTGCGTACGGCGTGTGCGGCATGGCGGGGAACGTGGCGGAATGGGTGGATGGCGAACCTCTGCCAAACGGGTGGCGGAAGGCGTTGGGGGGAAGCGTTTTTAGGCCGGTGGAATTCACGGAGACGTTTGCAGGCGAGGCGGACAGCCCCGAAAAAAGGCTTTCGACGTTCGGGTTCAGAATCGTGAAAGATGCGGACGGCGTGCGGCGGGTGGAGCATGGAGAAGAGCGCATTTGCGAATGCAGCAGCCGTGGAGAGCGGGTTTGCAAAGAGAGTGCGCCGGGCGGCATAGTCCGGCAAACGTTTGTAGAAGTGGGCGATGCGTGCAACCGCCTGGACGGATGGAGATTGGGGTGTGTGCCATACAAATACAGCATCGGGAAATATCAGGTGACGAATGCGCAATGGTGCGAATTTCTCAATGCGTGCGGCGGCGAGGGTTTCCATCGCGACATGGAACGCGGCATACTGGGCGGGATAGAATGCAAATGCGGACGCTACGTGCCAAAGCCGGGGCGCGAGAACAAACCCGTGACGTATGTGGATTGCAAGAGCCTGATGCGCTATTGCAACTGGTTGACTTGCGCTGATCCGGAGAGGGGAAGTTACGCGCTCGATTGCAGTGTTCCGCAACGGTTGGAGGGCGGCGTTTATTTTCTGCCGACGGATGATGAGTGGTACAAGGCCGCGTATTACAATCCCGTAACGGGGAAGTATGCGCGTTTCACCACGGGAAGGGACGAAGTGCCGACGCAGACCGAGGCCAATTACCAGCCGCACGACCATCTCGCAGAGGGGGCACCGCACTATTTTGCGGATGTAGACGGATATGCCGCCGGCGCGTCGAAATACGGTTGCGTGCAGATGGGCGGGAACGCGTGGGAGTTTCTGGAGATCGTAACACAGGATGCGCGCGGATTGCACAACCATTTGCGCGGCGGCTCGTTTGGTTATACGGAGACGGGGCTGGCCAAGAAAAACAGGGACGAAACGCCGTTCGGCAGCAGGTCGTACGTGTTCGGTGCGCGGATAGTGCGCATCGAAGGCGGGTGGAAAGAAGAGTTCTCGCATTTGCCCGCGAAATATGCTATAATGCGAGGCGTATTGTCATGCAAATTGCTTCGTCCATTAAAAACCGCATATCGTTTTTTGCGCGGCGTTTGATGTGGATGTTTCTCCGTGCGGGGAGGCACCGCAGCGCGTTGCCATGCGGAGGAGAGGCGGCGTTGGTGCTGGTGCCTTGCGAGCCGGCAAGCGTAACGGGGTCGCGCGGCGACGAGGCGATGATATATGCGATACTGCAGAATTTCAGGAGAAGGCATCCAGAGGGGAAGATTGCGATAGTGTGCTGCAGCACGGCCTTCCAAGGATCGGACGACGGCAAGAGGTTGCAGCGCGATTTCCCCAGGCTTGAATACATTGCAGCGTGGCGCGGCGTGGCGGCGTTGTGGCGGATCGCCGCTGCAATAAAACGCTTTGGAGCCACGGAGGCGGCCGTCCTCGGTGCGGATTGCATGGATGGGCATTATTCGCCGGATATTTCGGAAATGTTGTTGATGATTGCCGACATCGCATCGCGCAGAGGGATAGCAACGCATTTGACCGGGTTTAGTTTCAACGAGAATCCCCACCCGCGAATGCTGCGGCTGTTCCCGAAGACTGGCGGAGGGATCGTGTTCAATCTGCGAGATCCGGAGTCTCACAAACGTTTCGTGCAACATTTCCCAATGTGCAACGCGCGCCTCGTGGCGGATGTGGCGTTTTTGCTGGAGCCGGCGCATGGCACAGTGCATCTTGCGAGGGAAGAAGGAATTGCAACCATCGGCTTCAACGTGCACGGAATGTTGTGCGGAGATGCGGAAACCAGCGCATGGCGCAAAGAGGTGGCGGGGCAACTTGCGAAGTTTCTGGAAATGCGGCGCGGCGTGGCGATTGCGATGATACCGCACGATTACAGACCGCAGGGGGATTTGCCCGTGTTGCGCGAGATATATGCATGCCTGCCGGACGAGGCGAAGAGGCGCGTTAGAATAGTGGACGAAAAGATGAGCGCGGCGGAGTTGAAGGCTCTTGCCGGAGAACTCGATGCGCTTTTTACTTCGCGCATGCATCTTGGCATTGCGGCGTTGGGGATGGGGCGGCCTGTGGCGGCGTTCGCCTACCAGGGCAAGTTCGAGGGGCTATTCAAGCACGTTGCATTGCCAGGGTGTCTGATTCTGGCACCGGGCGATGCGGCAAGGCTTGCGCAGACGCTTGCATATCTTGCGGACAATGCGCAGATGCTGGGCGAAGGGGTGAAAAAATCGCTTCCCGGAGTGCTGCGTCTTGCAGCGGAAAATCTGGAGGAGAGGGCGCAACGATGAATATACTTTTCGTGTGCACGTCGAATCCTCTGGAGACGGACAACGGTTCGGTCCAGCGCACGAATGTCCTCTGGTGCGCATTGCGGAAGATCGGCACAGTATACACGGTTGTTCTGCGCAGGGAGGGGGATGCGGAGATAACGGACGAAGAGAACAGAATAAGAACCGCGTTCGTATACAGAAACGGAATAGTCGGCAAAATCCAATCGTTGCTGTGGACGCATTTCCACAAGCCGACGGTGTGGGCGTTCACGTCGCCATTTTTGCGGCGCAACCCGTGGCGCAATGTGAAGTTCGATTGGGCGGTATGCAGGTACATAGAACCGATGGCCGCATCGCGTGCATGGAAGATAGCACCCGTGGCGGTGGATATAGACGATTGGACGCCGCAGACGCACGCTACGGTGTACAATCCCAAATGCGCATGGTGGCGGCGGCGCGCCGCGCAATGGGCGGTGGATAGATGGTGCGAGTATTTCGTGCGCAAATGCACCGCAGCGTGGCTGCCGAATCCCGGGCATCTGCCTATGGTGGAGAGGCTTGGCGTGAAAGCGACGCTTCTGCCGAATCTTGCAATGCCGCCGCGCGCGGGATATTCGAGGCACGGGCGGCAGAGACCGATGCTGCTTACGGTGGGGCTGATGAGCCATTTGCCGAACCACGAGGGTGTGGCATGGTTTCTGGATAATTTCTGGCCGGCTCTGCACAAGCGTTTCCCGCAACTGGAATATGCGATCGCCGGCAAGGATATGCCGCAAAAATTGCAGGAGAGATGCAATGCAACGCCTGGCGTGAAGTATATGGGTTTCGTGGAGGACATTGACGCGCTCTACGAAGAGGCTATCGCGGTGGCGGCACCGATACTTTCCGGCAGCGGTACATGCATAAAGGTGATAGAGGCTGCATTGCACGGGCGATTTACTTTTGCAACACCGTTCGCAGCAAGAGGCATTGCGCAGGACGATATGGAGAGGCTTGGCATCGTCCCCATCGATACTTTGGCCGGGCGTTTGGAAGACATGATGGCGGGGAAAGACATTGAGCGGATGCAGGAGAGCATTGCGGCGGCGGCGGAGGTATACAATTCCCGCACGGCTTTCGAGCAACGCGTCCATGACGTTTTACGCACGGCGGCATCGTGATGGCGCAGTTGAGGTTTGCGCAAACCTTTGGAGGGCATCGCTTGCACCCTTATCCCGGATTTTTGGATTCCCCGAAATAGTTTGCAGTGTGCAGTTTGCAGTGTGCAGTTGTTGCGCCGCATCAATAACTGCACACTGCAAATCCTCCGCGGGCGAGACGCCCGCGTCCCCACCGTACACACGCTTATCCCGGATTTTCCGGGATAAGCGTGTCGCTTGCAATAATCTTGAATGCGAGGGATTTTTCTGCTATAATGCCGCCATGAAAAGCAAATGGACATTCATTGCGGCGGCTCTTGCGGTGTTTGCGCGGGCAGGAGAGTTGGCGGAGCGAGGCGACGAGGCCTACTGGCGCGGCGATTTCGCCGCAGCGAGGGCGTTTTACGAAGAGGGGGTTGCACAGGGGGACGGCGAGGCGATGGTTTCACTAGGCGAGGCTTTGCAGGATGGCTTCGAGGGGAAGGTGGACAATGCGGCGGCGGTGCGGTTGTTCCGCATGGCTGATGAAGCGGGATACTGGTGGGGCTCGTACAATCTTGCGGACGCACTCGTTTGCGGCTGCGGCGTGGACAAGATAGATGCACCGGCCGCCGCTACGTTGCGGACAAAGGCCGTGCGGCTTGCGCGCGAGGCGTATGAAAAGACGAAATCCCCTGATGCCGCATACCTCCTTGCAATTGCGCATGAAGAAGGCAAGGGCGCGGTAGAGGATGAAGATGCAACGGCGGAGTATTGCAGATATATGTTGCGCATGGACATTGCCATGCCGAAATGTGAAAGGCTTTACGCGGCGAGCACGTTGGGCGGGGCTGCGGCCGGCATCATATTTGGCGAGGATGACGATGACGGCGAAGAGGATGCAGTGCAGGCGGCAAAAGATATTATGATGGCCGGATACTGGCTTGGGAAGTTCGCAAAAGAGGGAGTGAACCCAGAGGCGATGTCCGACTATGCTGATTTCTGCATGGATACGGGCAAGGCGAAGAGATCGCGCAAATATGATCGCATGGCGTTTGGCGCGTTTCTGGAGCGTGCGGAGAAGGGAAGCGTGGCGGACATGGCGCGGGCGGGCGAGTGGCTTGCAGATGGCATCGGCTGCACGAAAGATGCCGCACTTGCGGAGAAATGGCTGCGCAAGGCCGTGGACGCGGGCGATGCTATGGCGATGGTAACGCTTGCGAATGTTGTGCGCAAAGGCGGAAATAGCGCGGAGGCGTGGGGGCTTTTGGCGAGGGCTCTTGCGGCGGGGGAGCCGGAGGCGTTATGGCATATGGCAGTGTGGGCGGCATTCGGCTATGGCGGAGAGAAGAACGATTCCGTAGCGTTGAAGTTCCTGAAGAAAGCGGCGGATATGGGATACAAGCATGCGGAGGATGTCCTTGAAGAAGACGACCCCGTGGCGGCGTTGCGAGATGCGGCGATTGACTGCGGCGATGCGGACGAGTGACGTTAAATGCGGAGGTGCGGCATATTCTTTGCATTGCTGCTGACGGCGCAGATGCTGGCAGCGGCTACGGTGTTTTCGGATACTTGGAAGAGTCCGCGAAACGCCGAGAGGAAAGTCCGCAAAAGTACTTCGATAATCGTGTTGCACACTACGGAGGCGGGGGCGAAAAGTTCGTTGAAGAAATTGAGCGAGCGCGGGGAGGCGCACTATTGCGTGGATACCAACGGGACGGTATACCGCATAGTGGACAAAACCAAGGAGGCGTTCCATGCAGGGCGTTCGATGTGGGCGGGCAAAGAAGACTGCGACAAGTTCTCGATAGGCATAGAGGTGGTGGGCTATCACGACAAGCCTGTGACAGCGGCGCAATTGGACGCGTTGAAAGATTTGCTAGGGCAGCTAAAGAAAATATACAAACTTTCAGATGACAAGATAGTGACGCATTCGCAAGTGGCGTATGCCGCGCCAAACAAGTGGCACAAGAAAAAGTGCAGGGGCAGGAAACGATGCGGGATGCTTTTTGCCATGCCGAGCGTGCGCAAGCGGCTGGGGCTTGAAAAGCGCGTGGCGGTGGATCCGGACGTGCGGGCGAAGCGGCTGGAGGTGGGGGATGCGTATCTTGAAAAGGTTTTGTACGGGAAACTTGATACGATGGCGGGGAGGCTCCCGGTGCCGGGGGCGGCGGGTGCAAACAGCGGCGGAGACGGCAAAGGATTGCTTGCGAGCATAGGAAATTTGCTGGGGGTGACCGCCAAGCCCGCGCCTGTTGCGAAAACACCGCTCGCGCCGCCGCCGAAAGCGGCGAGTGTGCAACCGAAACCCAAACCCAAGCCGAAGGCGGTGGCGCAAAAGCCGCCCGCGCCCAAGCCAAAACCTGCCGCACCTGTGCAGAGCGTGCCGAAGAACAAAAAGGAACTTGATGCGCTACAGGGTTACAAAAAGGTAGGCCCGGTGGAGAAGGGGAAGACGGCATCGAAACTTGCAGGGGCGCAATGGAAGAAGTCTACCACATATTATCTCATCCGCAACAAGGTGACTCCGGGGGATAAAATCGATGAAAAACACATCGAAGTGGGCACGATGATATATATAAAGAAATAAAACGGCATTCGCAGACGGAAAAACGTAAAAAATAGGGCTTTGAGTCCTGTTTTTTGCGTTTTCGGGTCTTTGGCGAGGGCGTGGCGAGATAGAAGCATCGATACTTCAAATAAAAAGTATCGATACTTCTTGTAAAAAGTATCGATACTTTGAGCTGAAAGTATCGATACTTCCAAGTGAAAGTATCGATACTTTTAATCTCGTAGAAGGGGCGCGGCGGATTTGGAGGGGTGCTACGGGGAGGTGCGCTCACCCTTATCCCGGATTTTTGGATTCCCCGAAATAGTTTGCAGTGTGCAGTTTGCAGTGTGCAGTTGTCGCGCCGCGTCCATAACTGCACACTGCAAATCCTCCGCGGGCGAGACGCCCGCGTCCCCACAGTACACACTCTCGCACC
>JAFVCR010000105.1 GCA_017479035.1 Kiritimatiellia bacterium
CCCACAGTACGCTCTCGCACCGTCTCTCATGACTCTCAAATCTCTGCGCCTCTGCGTTGATTGTATTTTCAAACTGCAAACTGCACACTGCAAACTACTGACCGCGGGCGAGACGCCCGCGTCCCCACAGTACACACACTCTCGAATCTTTGCGCCTCTGCGTTGATGGCATCTTCAAACTGCAAACTGCAAACTGCACACTGCAAACTACTAACTACTGCGGGGGTCGCTTGCAAAAAAGGGGGGAATATGGTAGAATGTACAAATATCATTTTCGGAAAGACAGGAAAGATGGAAAAGAAGACGACAAAAAAGCGGGACATTCGCGTGGAGAACACTGTAGCGGGGCTTAAGCAGGACTTTGCATGGCATTTGCGCTACACGTTGGCGAAGGGCGACAAGGTGACGATGCGCGACAACTATTCCGCTTTCGCATATGCTATCCGCGACCGCGTGGTGGAGAAGTGGCTGGAGACGACCGAAACGTACACCCGGCAGAATGTGCGTCGCGTGTATTATCTTTCGCTTGAATTCCTTATCGGGCGGCTTTTGGGGAACAACGTGATCAATTTGAAGTTGGATCGCGAGGCGACGGAGGCACTCAAGGAATACGGGCTGGACTGGAACCAGTTGCGCGATTTTGAGGTGGATGCGGGGCTTGGCAACGGCGGGTTGGGGAGGCTGGCGGCGTGCTTTTTGGATTCGCTGTCAACGCTGGATATAGCGTCGATGGGGTATGGGTTGCGCTACGACTACGGGATTTTCCGTCAGAAAATAGTGGACGGGCAGCAGGTGGAGGAGCCGGATGCGTGGCTGAAAGATGGTTACCCGTGGGAGCTTGCGCGGCCTGAATACACGATACCCGTGCAATTCGGCGGGCATGTGGAGTGCATTACGGAGAACGGCAGGACGCGCTGGCACTGGGTGGGCTCCGAGCAAGTGCAGGGTATGCCGTACGATTTGCCGATAGTGGGGTATAACAATGCGGTGAACACGTTGAGGCTGTGGAGTGCGCGCGCGGCAGACGAGTTCGATTTGGCGGACTTCAACAAGGGTTCGTACGTGGAGGCGGTGGAGACGAAGGTGCTTGCGGAGAACCTTACGAAAGTCCTTTATCCCAACGACAACACGATGGCGGGCAAGGAGCTGCGGCTGCGCCAGCAGTATTTCTTTGTGGCGTGTTCGGTGCAGGACATTCTGCGCCGGTATCTGGAGACGAACAAGGGGTGGGCGAATCTGCCAGACAAGGTGTTCATCCACCTCAACGAGACGCATCCGGCACTTGTAATACCCGAACTCATGCGCATACTGGTGGATCAAGAGGGGCTTGCGTGGGACGAAGCGTGGGACATCACGCGCCGCGCCACGGGCTACACGAACCACACCATCATGCAGGAGGCGTTGGAGAAGTGGCCGGTGGCGATGATGCAGAGGCTGCTGCCGCGCCATCTCCAGATAATATACGAGATAAACGGGCGTTTCCTGCAACAGATTTCCGCAATGTATCCTGGGGACAACGAGCGTTTGAGCCGCATGAGCCTGATCGACGAGCGCGGCGAGCGTTACGTGCGCATGGCGAACATGTGCATTGTGGGCTCCTGCAGCACCAACGGCGTGGCAGAACTGCATTCGCAGATACTCAAGGATTCGCTGTTCAAGGATTTCTACGAACTCTGGCCGGAGAAGTTCCACAACGTCACCAATGGCATCACGCAGAGGAGATGGCTGCTCAAGGCGAATCCGGCACTTGCGCAACTCATCACGGAGGACATCGGAGAGGGCTGGATATGCCATCTCGACGAACTCAAGAAACTTGAGAAGCACGTGAAGGACAAGGGGTTCCTCGATGCGCTGGCGAAGATAAAACTTTCCAACAAGAAGGCATTGGCGAAGATCGTGAAGGACACGGTGGGGGTGGATTTCGACCCGGCGGCGATATTCGACGTGCAGGTGAAGCGTCTGCACGAATACAAGCGCCAGTTGATGCTTGCGTTGTATATCATAATAATGTACAACCGCTTGCTCAACGACCCGAAGTACGACCCGGCACCGCATGCGTTCATTTTCGCGGCGAAGGCTGCGCCCGGCTACCACATGGCCAAACTAATAATCCGCCTCATCCACGGGATTGCGGGAGTGGTGAATTCCAATCCGAGAGTGAGGGGCAAACTGGCGGTGGCGTTTTTGCCGGACTACCGCGTGAGCCTGGCGGAGAGGATCATACCGGCGGCGGAGGTGAGCGAGCAGATTTCGCTGGCCGGCACGGAAGCCTCCGGCACGGGCAACATGAAGTTCATGATGAACGGTGCGCTGACGCTGGGCACGTTCGACGGCGCAAACGTGGAAATCAACCAGGAAGTGGGCGATGCAAACATGTTCCTTTTCGGGTTGAGAACGCCGGAAGTGGCGGCATTGCGGCCGAAGTATATATCGCGCGACTGGTATTTGAAGGATCCGGAAATCCGCCTTGCGATAGACATGATAAAGTCCAACGTGTTCTCGCTGCTCGCGCCAGGGCTTTTCGACCCGATAGTGCGTTCGCTTCTGGACTACAACGACTACTACATGCTGCTTGCCGACCTGCGCAGTTACATCGAAGCGCAGGAGCGCGTGGACAAGACCTATCGCAACGCGGCGAAGTGGAACGCGATGAGCCTTGTGAACATTGCGCGCTCCGGCCGCTTTACGTCCGACAGGTCGATAGAGGACTACGCACGCGACATCTGGCACGTGAAGCCGGTGGATTTCAACGCATAACGAGGAAGAAGAGATGAATATGCGCAATATGGTGCTGCTGGGCGCGGCGTTTGCCGCAGCCGGAGCGGGGGCCGTGCAGGTCTCAAGCGTGAGAGCCGTGGATGCGAACGGCAACGAGGCGTTCGGCGAAGTGCTGGTGCGCTGCGAAGTGAAAGCCGGCGCGGAATACGACTCCGCAGCATGTTCGCGGGACGTGCGCGCATTGCGCGACACGGGCGAGTTCACGGACGTACAGGTGGCGGCGGAGAAAGCGGAAGACGGCGGGATAGACGTGGTCTACACCGTAGTGCGCAAACGCCGCTATCAGGGGCCGCTCACCGTGACGGGCAACACATACTGGCGCGCATCCAAGATAGCGAAACTGGCAGAACTCAAGGACGGCTTTGCATACGACGATGCAGCTCTTGCGGCCGCTGCGGACAAAGTGCGCGACGAATACCGCAAAAAGTTCTTCTCCTCCGCCACGGTGGGCTTTACCACGTCCCCCATCGGCGAGGGTGCGCAGGCGGTGACGTTCATCATCAACGAAGGCGAACGGCACAAGAACGCGAAGTTCCGTTTCGAGGGCAATACGGCGTTCGACGAAAGCGTCTTGCGCGAAGCCGCAAAGCAGTATCCCTGGTGGAATCCCGTGGGATGGTTTACGGACGAACCTGCAACGGAGCAGGATTTCGCCGAGGCGTGCGACAACATCGCGCAACTCTATCGCGACGCAGGCTACCTCGATGCCGCAGTGGCTCTCAAACCTGTTGAGATCGATGCCGACAGCGACTTGGCATGGCACACGTTTACTATCGAGCAGGGGGTGAAGTACCGCATTGGCGCAGTGGGTGTGAGCGGTGCCACGCAGTATCCGGCGGAGGACATCCTCGGCGCGGTGAGTGCAATCGAAAGCGGCGCTCCCGCCGGTGCAAAGGCCTTGAAGGACGCGGCGAGAGAAATCGAAATCTTCTGCGGTTCCGGCCCGAAGGCTCTTGCCGACACACATGTGACACCGCGCTTGATACCTTCCGCTGCGGAAGAGGATGTGATGAACATCGATTTTGCCGTGACGGAGGGCGTGCCTGTGACCGTGCGCAACATCGTGGTGCGCGGCAACGACTACACGAAGGACAAAGTAATCCGCCGCGAGATAGACCTCTCCCCTGGCGACCCGATGCTGGAGGACAAGGCGGAGCGTTCCAACCGCCGTTTGGAGAATTTGCGCTACTTCTCGCGCGTGCGCCACTACCTTGAAAAAACGGCCGATGGCGCGGACGCGGACGGGCGCGAGTTGCGCGACCTCGTATATGAAGTGACCGAAAAGAACACCGGCAACTTCATGATAGGCGTGGGTGCGTCGAGCGTGGACTCCATATACGGGACTGTGGAATTGAGCGAGTCGAACTTCGATTTGTTCAACCCGTGGCGTTTCCGCGGCGCGGGGCAGAAGGGGCGCATCATGGCGCAAGCGGGCCCGCGCATACAGACGTACGAGGCATCCGTGACGGAACCTTATTTCCTTGATCGCCATCTGGAACTTACGACAGAAGTATACCGCCGCCAGAGATGGTTTGACGAATACGATGCAATCCGCTCCGGTGCTGCTGTGAGCCTTGCGTATCCCGTGAAGTTTTGGCCCACGGCAAAGACGACAGGGAGACTCGGCTTCCGTTTGACGGGCGAGTTCGTGCAGATGGACGACGTGGAGGATGAAGACTTCTACCTCAAGGGCGAGGAAGACCAGTGGTTCAAGCGCGAGGATCGCAAGTACGGCGATGCGTGGGAAGTGCCGCTGCGCGTATTCTGGGAAGATGACACCCGCGACAAATTTATCTTTGCAACGCGCGGCCACAAGACATCCATTTACGGTGACATAGTGGCGGGCGACAACGAATACTGGCGCCTCGGCTTCAATTACAGGCAGTATGTGACCGTTTCAAAGAAACTCGGGCATGTACTTTCGTTCGGTCTGCGAGGCGAGACGGTGGATGCGTTCTCCGGGCATATGCCGATCTACGATAGGCTCTTCCTCGGCGGTCCGCGCTCGATACGCGGCGTGGAATACCGCGAGGTGGGTCCCAAGGTCTATCGCAACGACG
>JAFVCR010000106.1 GCA_017479035.1 Kiritimatiellia bacterium
AAACCGGGCACGATAGGCCCCGGGCCGCTCGTTCCCGGAACGGAGGTTAAACTCTCGGAAGAGGGTGAACTCCTGATACGCGGCCCCGGCGTGATGAAAGGCTACTATGCCGAGCCCGAACTTACAGCCAAAGCGATGCGCGGCGGCTATTTCCACACGGGGGACTCCGCAGAAATCGACAAAGACGGCTACATCAAGATCGTAGGGCGCATCAACCGCACGATAGTTCTTTCCAGCGGCAAAAAAATCGCACCGGAGGAATTGGAAGAGAAACTCCTCCAGTTGCCCGGCTTCCGCGAAGTGCGCGTGACTGGCGAAGGTGCCTCACGGATGCTTACTGCAGAAGTCTACGCCACCGTGGGCGAAGAGATCGTACGTGCTGAAATAAACGCACTGAACCTGCAGCTACCCCTCCACAAACGCATCCGTGCCACGGTGGTGCGCAGCGAGCCATTCCCCAAAACATCCAGCGGCAAGATAAAGGCGTGAGATGGCGGTAGAGAGGAAAATGAAACTCCTGTTTGCGGCAATCGCGGAACAGTACGACAGCGTGAACAGGGTATTGTCGCTCGGGCGCGACCGCAAGTGGCGGCGCGAGGCGGTGGAGATGCTCGACGAGGCGATAAAACGCCAAAGCCGCGTAAGGACGGTGAACCTCATAGAACTTGCAAAAGCCAAGGATGGCGAGTTGCAGAAAAGCACCGGCGGCAATGAGGACGAAACCGCAGGATTGCGCGGACGGCGCGTGCTGGATCTTGCATGCGGCACAGGCGAGATGGCGGCGGAAATAATCGCAAAAACCAAGGGGGAGTGCTCCATCGCATGCCTCGATCTAGTGCCGAAAATGCTGAAAATAGCCGAAGCGAAAATCGGCAAAACCGCTGGCGCACAAATTGAATACGCCAAGGCATCCGCAATGTCGATACCATTTGCGAAGGATTCATTCGATGCCGCCGTGTGTGCGTTCGGCTTCCGCAATTTTCCGGAATCTGCTGCGCCTCTGCGGCAGTTGCGGCGCGTGGTGAAAGACGGCGGCAGGCTTTGCGTGGTGGAGTTCTTCAAACCCAAAAGCCGCATCATGGGTTTTCTGGTGAGAGCATGGATCGCGACGGCGATGTTTTTCATAGAAGACAATGCCGCAGAATATCGCCACCTGCGCTCGAGCATTTCATCCTTCGGCGGAACGGGTGCGTTCATAAAAACAGCAGAAGCAAACCATTGGCGCTTGGTGCGCATAAAGAGATTCTTTCCGATATGCACGATTTTGATATTCAAATGAACCGGCACGCGATACAGCGCGATGCGGCAGAGCATCACGTGAACCCGTCCACCTCGAACGGCGTTTATACTTGCATGAGGAAGTTTTTTGCAGTTTGCTGCGTTGCTGCTGCGGCGGCCTATTGCCAGGACGCGCAAGAGAGCGTATCTGGCGATCCCACGCACCCTGCATCGCAGATGGCAGGTTTCTTGCGCGAGCGCGCATTGTCGCTCCCGTCCTTGAAAGTATGTGCGCTTGTGGCCGGCGGCGACGGCGAAAATGCCGTTGCGCTCATAGGCGAGGATGCTCAAACGGCGCAGACGGTTCGCAAGGGTGCGAAACTCGTCCGCAATGTGGATGGTGTTGCAATCACGCTGGACGTGAAAAGCGTCACTGCGCGAGGCGTGGAACTGGATGGCAGCACCATCCCGGGCACACTCACCCCGCTCCCAGTGCCAACAGACGCGCCGCCAGAATTTTTGGTATACATCGAGGCGCAGAACGTGCCGCTGGAGCAACTTTTGCGCCTAGTGGCAGACCAGAGCGGCGAGAACATTTCCGCATCGGCTGATACAGCAAGAACACCTGTTTCGATTTTCTTGCGCAATGTAACGGCTCCTGCAGCCGTGGAAGAAATATGCCGCGCAACGGGGCTGTGGTACCGCCGTGAAAATGGCACAGGCATAATGCGCGTGATGACAATGCACGAATACGAAAAAAACCTTGGCTCGTTCCGCGAGGAAAAGACCGAAGCGTTTACTCTTCTCTACCCCAACGTGGCGGAGGTGGCCGGGGTCATATACGGACTTTATCCTGATCGCACGCTGCTGAATCTTGGAGAAGACGAACTGCTCGAGGAAGAGGAAAACGACCTCGGCCGCCGTTTCCGTCGCTTTAGCATAATGAGCAACAATGGCGGTTCTACGTTCCTTGGCATGAGCCCGTCGTCATCTTCATCCACGGGTACAGGCACGGGCAGCGGAGTATTCTCGTATTCGCGCGGCGGATGGCAGCGGCTTTCGTCCGCCGAATTCCTGCGCCAAAAACCGAAGTTGGACGGGCTTGCGGCATCCGAAGCGAAAAGCATAGAAACATCGCTCGCCGAGGGCGACACCAACGCATACGAAAACGTCTACAGCCGCCTCGCCGCAAACGCCGCAAACATATTCATCACGCTGAGCCGCAAAACCAATACGCTCCTCGTGCGTACAAGCGACAGCCGCACGATGGAGGACATCCGCGCTCTCATCAAGCGCATCGACGTCCCCACGCCGATGGTGCTCCTTGAAGTAAAGGTGATGGAACTCGATATAACGGACTCCTACGAAGCCTCCTTCCAATATGCGTTTTCACGCGACCAGGTCTCCGCCGGCGGCACCAAGGCCGCCGTGAGCGGCGGCTTCCCCGGGTTCGATGCGTTGCGCGCCAACACCCCGCTCGGCGATGCCATGAGTTTCCAGGTATTGACGCGCGCGATCGATGCCCGCATCCAGCTCCTCGCCAAAGACGGCAAGATAAAAACGCTTGCGACCCCGGTGATCCTCACCGCGAACAACGAAGTGAGCAGGATATTCGACGGCCGGCAGGTGCCGATTTCCACGGGGGTTTCCTCTCAAACGGTGGTGAACGAAAACTCGACCGTGACCGCACCCACCACGGAAGTGGAATACCGCGACATCGGCACGCTACTGCTTATCACGCCCAACATCAACGCCGACGGCACCGTCACCCTCCGCGTGGTGCAGGAGAATTCTTCTATCGCAACCGACAAGGCCGAAATCCCCATCATCACCAACGGCAGCATCTCGTACGCGGAGGAAGACATCATCGTCTCGCGCGTCCTCAACGGCACATTCGTGGCAAAGGACGGCATGGCAATTGTTGCTGGCGGCATAATCAACGAAACCGAAAAAAACGTTCAAAGCCGCATACCCGTTCTCGGGTCTATTCCCCTTCTCGGCTGGATGTTCCGCAGCACGGAGAAAGCCTTGCAGCGCACGGAACTCATAGTAACGATACGCCCGCACGTAATCGCCACGCCCGTAGAAGGCGGCAGGGTTTCGCAGGAACTCCTCGATGCGCTCTCCGCGCATCCCGCCGCCGACGGCCGTGTTTCACTCGACATTCTCCGCTTGCGCGGAGATGCCACGCCCACCCCGGCTGATGACATTGAAAGTATAGTAAAATAGTTCAGCGCGACAGCCTGAACGCAATGGGAATCGTGCAGCGCGTGTCAGGCGAATGCCCAGGCGCAATAGCGAATGTGGCTTTCTCCAGAGCGGATTTTGCGGCGGCATCGAGTGCCTCATGGCCGCTGGAACGCACTACTTCTATATTCTCGGCGCGGCGTGCCATGTTTACGTTGAACGCAAGCACCACAGTTCCCTCGTCGCCGCGCCGCCGTGCCGCCGCAGGATACGCCACTTTCAGCGGTGCATCCAGCGGAGGAGCGTCTACCTTTGCCTGAAGCGGCGCGTCGGGGATTTGCAAGTCCGGCAAATCGAGTGCCGTTTGCAATTTAAGTTCCGCGTTTTGCAGCTCCGCATCTGCATCATATACGGCA
>JAFVCR010000107.1 GCA_017479035.1 Kiritimatiellia bacterium
GCAGAGTTACACCCTAATCCCGGACGTTTGGATTACCAGAAATAGTTTGCAGTTTGCAGTGTGCAGTGTGCAGTTGTCGCGCCGCGTCCATAACTGCACACTGCAAACCCTCCGCGGGCGAGACGCCCGCGTCCCCACAGTACACACTCTCTCGAATCTCTGCGCCTCTGCATTGATTGCATTTTCAAACTGCAAACTGCACACTGCAAACTGCAAACTACATTATGTGCAACGCTATTATAGCGTATTCGGAAAAAAGTCTCCCCTCTTTTTTCTATATTCGCGGAATATATTTTCCCCTTATTTTATTGGCTCAAATGAAGATCCGGGATAAGGGTGGAGTTATTCGCCTACGGTTATATCCACGCGGCGCGAAAGCGTGTCTGTAGAAACCTTCACGCCAGGAATATAGCCGACGAGCGACACCAGTTCGCCGGCGAGGATTTGCGCTTTCGTGGGATGGGTTTTATACATCTCGCAGTTTGTGAGGTTCTTGTCCCTGCCGCCGTCGATTACGAGTGCGGTCTCGCCGCACGCCGCCTCGATTGTCTTGCCGCCAGTCTTCAGCGTCACTATGGGTATCGAAAAATCGCGCAGATGCTTTGGCGGGCGGCCTTTTGTCTGTTCGGTGAATTCAAGTTCTCCGCCGGCCTCTTTTATCGCCCGCAAAACCGGAGCAAAAGCGCAGACCACGCCGGTTGTGTCGTCCGGCTTGACGGGTGCGCCGAAACCCTTGTGGAAGTCCACTTTCTTGCCGTTCACAAACACCTCATACCTCACAGGGCCGCTTGCCGCGCCATTGCCTTGCTGGACTATTCTTGCGTCCGTCTTGGCTGCGAACGTGTATTTGTTGGGCGGGAACACCGCCTTTGCACCGCGCGCGGCCACGGTTTCGAGATTCACAATCCCCTTCTCGCCGTTTTCGCACTCCCACTTCAGCGCGATTTTGGAAGGCTCGAAACCCGCTTTCACAAACACTCTTGCGCGGCCGCATTCAAGGTTCACGAAATTCTTGCCCACGGGAGAGGTTTCGTCGAACGTGCCGGAGTTCCAGCCGCCCATGAATTTCGCATCGCCCGTCAGCGTAAACGTTATCTTGTGCGCCGCCCACGGATGCACAGTCCCGGCCTTGTCCTGCAAGGTGAAATCCACCATTGCAATATCGCTGCCATCGGCGATGAATCCGGCCGGAGACGTGGTGGTTTTCACTTTTATATGCGTCTTGGCCTCCACCGTGCGCACTTCGTGGCGG
This sequence comes from Kiritimatiellia bacterium, assembly GCA_017479035.1. Classification (GTDB taxonomy): domain Bacteria; phylum Verrucomicrobiota; class Kiritimatiellia; order RFP12; family UBA1067; genus RGIG5050. The sequence goes on from JAFVCR010000107.1 coordinate 1,253, forward strand.
GCGATTTTCCTGCCCTCCGCATCGCGTGCCACCACGGCGGCCACGCCGTTTTCCGTTATGTCCACATTCGGGAAATGGTACACGAACATTCCATCCGGCTTGTTGCACTGCCCCACCGTCTTGCCGTTCACTACCAGTTCCACCGAAGCAACATGCGCGGACGCTATGGCATATACGGTTTTGTGCTTCGGGTCGCGCTGCGATTTCTTGCCTGTCGCTTCCATGTATTTGCCGTTGTATTCTTTTTCATCGAACCAATACGTGCCGTCGTTCAAAGGCTCGTAACTCCAGTGCCCCACAAGCATCACCGCAGGCTCGTCCGACTGTATGGTGCGGAATACGTCGAAATTCTCCTTCGGTATGCGCACAGCATCCACTCGCCCCGACGAACGGCAATTCTCGCTGAACGAGTTGCGCCCGTGCTGGTTGGAATCCGTCCAGCAAAGCGCGGCGCATGCGGCATAGAGTTTCTGCCCGTTCGCGTCAGTGCGCGCGCCGAAATACTCCGCATATTCCTTTGCTGTGGTGCAGGCAAAATCCTCCTGAGTCTGGTCATAAACGTCGAACCCGGTTTCCTTCTTTCCTCCGCGCAGGTATTTGCCGGGGTAATCGTAGAACGGAGGAGTGTAATCGTCCCACGAACGCCTCGGGGATTCCTGGCGCGCGTATTCCGTCTCCACTATCGGCATGTACCTGTTTTCCGCAGCCATCGATGCGAACGCCTTTTCGGCATGGCGGTTCAACATCGTTCCTGCGTATTCCGCCTCCGTTATCTGCTCCCGGGTGTTTATCGTGCGGCATCCCATGAACCGCCAGCCGTCCGGGTCGAGCCGCTCCTTCAAAAGACGCATCTCTTTCATGTGCTCCGCCGAAATCTGGTTGTTGCCCGCTTCCCAGAAAACGATCGACGGCGAATTGCGGAAATAGATCATCACGTCTCTCATAGCCTCTGCACGTTGCGCCCAGTTGCGGCCGCTCGTATCGCCTTCCTTGTCGCCTGCGGGGCATACGTTCACGATGCCGAATTTGTCGAACGCCCTCACCGGCGCGGGCTTCGGCGCAACGTGCATCCACCTCACGAAATTCGCGTTAGATTTGCGCAAGAGCGCGGCATCGTAGTCCTGCAACCAGTCCGGCGGCACGCCTATCGCTGCCCACTCGTCCGTGGAACGCTGTGCGTAGCCGCGCAGCCATATGTTCTTTCCGTTTATCTTTAGCCCGCCTTTTGCAAAGTCGTATTCCGTTTTGCGGAAACCCGTGCGCACCGTTTCGCGGTCTATCGGTTTGCCGTCCGCGAAAAGAGTCGTCTCCACATCGTATAGATACGGCCTTTCGGGACTCCAGAACTTCACGCCCTTGGCCGCAGCCGATGCGTTCAGATGGCGCACTTCCGGCGTTTTCACACTTGTCGGCTGCGGATTCTTTTCATACACGTCCGCCTCCAGCGCAGTCTTGAACACCACGCCCGCATCCTTTGCCACGCCCACGTTTGCAACGTCGGAGGAACCCTCCGCCACAATCTCTCCCGTGGCGGGATCTTTCACTTTGAATGCCTCGCGCAGATTCTGCGCACGGTTCGCCTCGTTGCGCACTTCGGCATCCACTGCTATCGTGCACTCCCCTTTCACGAAATCGAACGCGCCGGCAGTTATGTAGGTGCCAGTCGTCTTCAAATTGTTGTAGTACGGCAGCGTGAGATACGCATGATGGCGTTTTACTACAAGCCCCACACTGCCCACAAGCCCGCCTTGGACTTCGTTGAAATCGGTAGTGTTCCATTGCCACGGCTGCCCGCTCATGTCGCCGGGTTCGTGGCCGGGGATCGTCTCTTTCGCAAATAGTTTGCTGCCGCGCATCGCCGTGTTGTCGCTCGCCACGGTCAATTGGTTCGCCCCGCTTTTCACAAGCGAAGTGATGTCGTAGGCCGTGGGCGCAATGCCCGCCTCGTAATAGCCCGCTTCCTTGCCGTTTACCCACACGTAGATGGTCTGGCGAACCGTCTCGAACGTCAAAAACGTCTTCGCCGGCAGACGGTCCTCGGAATCGGCCGCTACCTCGAACGTACGGCGGTAGAACATCATGCCGCGCTTGAAATTGGCCTCGCCGGGATCGGTCGCGTGATTGTCGAACGTATCATGCGCATTCACGGGATGCGGTAGCGAGACTTTCTCCCATGAGGAGTCGTCATACTCCACCTCAAAAGGCCTCTTCCCGTCGATTGTCATGGATGCCACCGCATCCTGCAAGGGTATGGAACTCTTCGCCCAGCTGAAACGCCAGCCGGTATCAAGCCTCGTCGTGGCACCGGATGCGGCAAGCAATGACGCGGCCGCAGCCGCCATGATGTATTCCGTTATTTTCATGATGCCATTATACCATAAAAGACCCGTCAATGAAATTGCAATTTAAGCAACATTGCTTGGATATTTCCCGACTTTCCCCAAAGCCCGCCGCATATTGCTTGACAAGGCCTGCAAGATGTGCTATAATCGATGCTTGACACCTTGAGAGTGGGTGGATTATAGACTGGAGTGGCTATGGCGCGCGAAAAATCTGCTGTAGAATCCCGCAAAAACGCAACCGGAACGGACGAGACAAGTCTGCCGGCGGAGGAGACTCTGCCGCAAAACGCCTCTTCCGGGAAAAGCACTGCCAGAGGCAGAAAGCCCTCCGCCAAAACAAAAGAAGACAAACCCGCCAAAACACCGGGGCGCAAGCGCGGCCCCAAACCTGCCGAAGAGAAAACACAGGAACAATCCGCCGAACTCGACGCGTTCGACGATTCCTTCCGCGACGAGTTCGCGGAAGATCTGCCGTCGTTCCCCGGCGAAGGCAAAGGCCTCGCCGAGGCCGATGCCGAGGCTGAAGCCGCCGAGGCCGAAGCGCGAGCTATCGACATGAATGCGCTCGCGCAGGAAGTCGAACAAATGGACAGCAACGGCACCGTGGACGACGACCTCCCCGATGCCGCATCCATCGGCATGGACGGCATAGACGACTTCGACGTGCTGCCTTTGAGCGACGGCGAAATACGCGACGACTTCGACGTGGACGACATCATGGGCGGCGGCTTCGGCAGCCACGGCGTCTTGGGCGTGGAAGAACGCAACGCCGTGATACAAGAAGTGAAACAGCGCGCCGAAAAGAACGGCGGCTACGTCACCTACGACGAACTCAACCAGATCGTCCCCGCCACCGTGCAGGACGAATCCACTGCGGACGAGTATCTTTCCATCCTGCAGGCTCTCAACGTGAACGTGATCCGCAGCGAAGACGTGGACGACTACCTCGCACGGCGCGAACGAACCGCCGACGGCAAGTTCCACGCGCAGCGCCAGAACGAACTCTTTGACGACCCCATCCGCATGTATCTGCACCAGATGGGCCAGGTGCCGCTGCTCTCGCGCGATGAAGAAGTGGTGATATGCCAGGCCATCGAAGAGGCCGAAAGCGAAACCCGCGAGGTGCTCAACGCGTTCGCCTTCACCCCGGCAATGTATATCGACCTGCTCAACAAACTTGAAAACATGGACGAGCGTTTCGACCGCGTCGTTACCGACCGCTACGACGACAACCGCGACGCCTATATGATGCAGGTGCCCGCTTTCCGCGAACGCCTCGCCGCCGTGGGCAAAGTAATGGAAGAGGCCAGCGTAAAACTTGCCACGGCCAAAGACCCCAAGACGGAAAAATCCGCCACGCGCACTCTCTCCAAAGCCAAGGACACCTTGCGCGGGATCTTCGACGAACTCAATTTCAAGCAGAAGGTGCTGGAAAATCTCTGCGCCGAGGCCGACGAAGCCATCTACCTCCCCTACAAGCGCGAGATGACGCGCAAAGCCAAACTGCTCATGCAAGGCGGCGCGAAAACCTCCAAGAAACGCGAAGCGGAACTCGCAGAAGTGCGCGAGCGCATGGCCGAGCTCGAAACAAAGTTCGGCATGCCAGCAGAAGAATTCCTCGTGCGTTTCGAGCGTCTGCGCACCGTCCTCAAGCGCGGCCAGGAAGCGCGCACGAAGATGGTGGAAGCCAACCTGCGCCTTGTTATCTCCATCGTCAAGAAATACATGAATCGCGGCCTGTCGTTCCTGGATCTCATCCAGGAAGGCAACACCGGCCTCATGAAAGCGGTGGAGAAGTTCGAGTACAAACGCGGCTACAAGTTCTCCACATATGCCACATGGTGGATACGCCAGGCAGCCACGCGCGCCATTGCCGACCAGGCACGCACCATCCGCATCCCCGTGCACATGATCGAAACCATCAACCGCCTCATGCGCACGCAGAAAGCCCTTATCCAGAAACTCGGCCGCGAACCCACCGAGAAGGAACTTTCCGAGGAGATGGAACTCCCGCTCGACGAAGTGCGCAAAGTATACCGCATGGCGCAGCAGCCCATCTCCCTGCAATCGAAAGTGGGCGACAACGACGACGCGCGCTATGGCGACTTCATCCCCGATGCCAATGCGGAGAACCCCTCCGAGCAGACCGCATACGCCATGCTGCGCGAGGCACTTAAAGAGACTTTGACGACGCTAACCGACCGCGAGCGTCAAGTGCTGGATTCCCGGTTCGGATTGACCGACGGCTACTCCCGCACACTTGAAGAGGTCGGCAAACAGTTCAACGTGACGCGCGAACGCATCCGGCAGATAGAAGCGAAAGCCCTGCGCAAGCTGCGCCACCCCTCCCGCCTGAAAAAACTTGAAGGCTTCATCGGCACCTGCTGATGCATTGACGGCGGAATCACAAAAAGAAGAAAGACAAGACATGGAAATAGCAACAGCAGCCGCTGCCGCAGCGATAGGTCTGGCGATCGGCTTTGTGGCCGGGAGATGCTCCAAGCGCACATCCGGCAACGCCAGGCAGACCCCCGCGCCACAGCGCGAACGCAACGGCAACCGCAACCGCAATGAACGCAATGGAGAACGCACCTCCGGGCAGAACCGCCGCGAACGCGGCAACGACCGCCACGAGCGCGACGTCCGCCGCATCGTAGAACAGCAGAACATTCCCCGCGAACCCTTCCCCGAAGGCAGCGTGGAACTCTACGTGGGCAACCTTAGCTACTCTATTACGGACGACTCCCTCAATGCCGCTTTCGCCAGATTCGGCGAAATCGTCCACGCGCGCGTCGTCATCAACCGCTACAACGGCAGAAGCAAGGGCTTTGGATTTGTCGTGATGAAGAACCGTCCCGAGGCCGAACGCGCCATCGCCGCAATGAACGAGGCCGACCTCGAAGGCCGCAAACTGCGCGTGAACGAAGCGCAGAACGGCACCGTGGGCTTCCGCCGTGAGGATGCCGCCAAGGACGAAACGGCACCTTCTGCGCAAACCTCTTCCGCCGATGCACCCGCACCGGAAGAAGCCCCCGCAGAAGCACCCTCTGCGGAGTAAACCCCATACAAGCCTCCCCACGAGCCTTCGGGGAGGCCTTGCAATATCAACGGCGGAAGCATCGCTTCCGCCGTTTGTACTACTAAACATCTAAAATCCTCTTTATACCCTATACGCCACCTCCCCTCTTTATAGTTTGCAGTTTGCAGTGTGCTGTGTGCAGTTGCAGTTCACTCCGGGATGTATGCAATGCGGAAACCTGTGGATACATATTCAGAGGACAAAGGTCCTCCACTAGGCCGATAGGAATACGACCAATTCTTGGGATGGGATGTGTATTTATTGTTTCTTCCATTGCCGCGATATGCTACCTTGGTAGCATCGCCGCTTGAGATAGGTTTGAATATATCCGTCTGCAATTTTGCCAGATCTTCCGTATTATACATATCCCGCATCCACTCCCATACATTGCCGCCAAAATCGTAAAGACCCCAGGCATTGGGGAGTTTCCCGCCAACCACTTGGTAGGCATCAGAGTTGTCTCCAGTCCAACAATAGTCAAGTACCGCTTCCGTCGATGTCTCACCAGAAATGTATGTATCCGTATTGTCTGCACGCGCGGCAACTTCCCACATGGATTCGGTGGGCAAATCGAATCCTTTGCGGCCGGTTTTTGTGTTGAGCGTATTCAAAACCCCTGCGCCAGGTGCTGCTGAAACACCAGCCGAACCACGTATGGTGTTCCATGAAACCGAACCTTTTGCAACTGCCGATTCCGTTGTAACGCTCTCGCCGTTCAAACGCATGAATTGAGACTCCGTCGTCTCGAAAATCGCCATGTAGTATGCTTTGGAGAAGGTGACGTTGTGGATGCTGTTCGTCTGCCCCTGAGTGAGGCTGTTGTCGGAAACGCCAAGTTGATATGTCCCGGGTTCGATTTTGCGGAAGACGAGTTTCTTCGTCTTGTAATCATCGGTATTATAGCGAGTGTTGGATGCTTCCTGCGTGGACATGCCATCGAACGTGACCTGCCACGTTTCAAGATCGACTATCATGTAGTCGTCCTGTCCGCCTCTGTAGACGTAAGGTGTCATCGTGCAATTTTCATAGCGCACGTTGAACGGCGGCTGCCATCTTGCAACCCACGTGGAACCCTGCGAGATTTTGAGGTCGTTCGTGATTACGCCGATTTCCGTGCCAGCCGAATTCTGCGCTTTGAACACCACATAATACGTATTCTCCTCCGCGATGCCTGTCGACGTATATGTAATATCGACGGTATTCGTCCACGGATATTGTTGCTGGACGCTTGTTATCTCCACTACTGGAGCCGCGCCCGCTCCCATTGCCGCCAATGCGGCAACCATCAGTATCTTCTTAATTTTCGCATCTCCTTGTTGAGATGCACCGCAGATAAAAACGGCGCATCCCGTTGTGTCTATTGGAGGCACTTGCAAGCCCGAATTAAAACACGACAAGAATGCGCCAAAGCGTGTATATGGTTTACCCATTATACACTTGACGCGTTCCCATACTTCGCTTTAATTCTGAAAATTGCAAGTTTTCCAATAAGCCAAATATGTGAACTACGTTCACCCGTTCCACCCGCACA
>JAFVCR010000108.1 GCA_017479035.1 Kiritimatiellia bacterium
CCATAATCATAGCCAAAACCACCATCGGCTACGGCGCACCCAACAAACAAAACACCAGCGATGCCCACGGCGCACCCCTCGGCGCGGAAGAACTCGCCGCCGCCAAAACTGCACTTGGATTCGACCCGCAACAGAGTTTCACCGTCCCGCAGGAAGTCTACGATCTCTTCGCAAACCGCGCCGCAGCCGTGCACCGCGTAAACCTCAAGTGGCGCAAGGCTTTCAAAGCATGGGTTGATGCGCATCCCGCCAAGGCGATACTCCGCGAACGCGCCGAGAAAGGCTCCATCCCCGCCGATCTCGCATCCAAAATCCCTGCATGGGATGCCAAAGGCGAAGCAACTCGCAGCGCAAGCGGCAAAGTCCTCAACGCGCTCGCGCCAGAGATACCCTTCCTGGTGGGCGGCTCGGCAGATCTCGCCCCGTCCAACAAATCCTACATCAAAGGCGCGGGAGACATCGCCCCCGCGTCCTTCGCCGGGCGCAATTTCCATTTCGGCATACGCGAACTTGCCATGACCGCAATCGTCAACGGCGTTACGGCATACGGCGGCTTCCGCGCATACGGTGCCACGTTCTTCGTGTTCAGCGACTACTGCCGCCCCGCATTGCGGCTTGCCGCATTGATGGAACTGCCTTCGATTTTCATATTCTCGCACGATAGTTTCTACGTTGGCGAAGACGGCCCCACGCACGAACCGGTGGAACAACTCCCCGCAATGCGCACGCTCCCCAACGTCTTGACATTCCGCCCGGCCGATGCCAACGAAACCGCCGCCGCGTGGATTGCCGCGCTCAAGCACAAGGCAGGCCCCTCCTGCATACTCACCACCCGCCAGAACATTCCTCTGCTCGAAGGCGTGTCGCAAGAAGATTTCGAGAAAGGCGCATACACGATCTACCAGTCCAGCAACCATCCGGAATTGCTCTTCCTCGCAAGCGGCTCCGAAGTGGGGTTGTGCGTGGAAGCCGCCAAGAAACTCGCCGGCGAAGGCAAACGCGTGCGCGTCGTCTCCATGCCGGAATGGTCGCTCTTTGCAAAACAGCCGCTGGCATATCGCGAGAGCGTAATTCCGGGAACATGCCGCAAGCGCGTGATCGTGGAAGCCGCAAGCAGGTTTGGATGGGCGCAGTACGAGGTCAACCCCTCCTCCACGCGATACATAACGCTCGATACGTTCGGTGCGTCAGGCCCCTACAAGGTGCTCGCCGAACATTTCGGCTTCACTGTGGAGAACGTGTTGGAAAAAGCACGCGAGCTCCTTTGAGTCCGCGTGCAAAATCCGGCATTGCAAAGCGGGGTTGTTCCTCCCCCGCAGCGGCACGTTGCAATGAAGTGGCATTGCGGCGGAAATCTGTTGTAAAAAGTGCAGGATAATGGTATAATGTTGCGACAATTGAAGGAGTGCATTACATGTCTACATACAAATCGTCGCCAAAGGCGTTTTCGCGCAAAACGCGGATACTCGCGCTTGTCGCAGGCGTGCTCGCTTTGGCGGTATATTCGCTGACGCTCAAGACGTCCCTATTCCCGGGCGAGAACGCCGCGTTGATGAATCAGTGGACTGGGCTAGACATGCTTGCGTTCCCCGATCATCCCCTGTGGGCGTGGTTCGTGAAACTTTTTGCGGGTGCCAGCGCGGAAGGGATTGTCCTTCGCGAAAACATCTTCTCCATGATTTGCGGCGTAGCGGCGGCTCTTCTCGTGTGCCGCCTTGCGGTGTTCTTCGTCCATCAAGTCGTAGAGAACGAAGATACCCTTCCGTATGCGGAAACCGCATCGCTCGCGGCAGGCGCGGTGGCGGGATTCACGTTCATATTCTCCACGGCCATCTGGCAAAGCGCAACGCATCTTGAATATCGCATTTTCGACGTAGCATTCGCGCTGGCGCTGTTCGCACTGTTCATCCCAATGGCTGCCAAACCGAAACTGTCGTACGTATTGATTCCGCTCATGGCGATAGGCGAAGGGCTAGGCCTGGCAGAGAGTGCGATATTCATCGCGCTGATACCCGTGTTTCTGCTTTCGATTGTAGTGCACTGCCGCAAAACAGGCAAGAACACGTTTCTGTGGGCTGCGCTTTTCATCCTTCTAGCATTGGTCGTGTGGCTCGTAAAGGCATTCGCCACAGGCGCGGATTTCGTGGCATTGGGTCAGTCCGCATCGGCCGAATACAAGAGCGCTGGCAAAGTCGTATTCCGCCTCATCGACAACGTCACCCACGAATTCACGCAATGGTTCAAACGTCCCAAATGGCTTGCCGTTATAATCCTGGGCGTGTTCCCCTTTGTGGCATCGGCGTTCGCTTCCCTGCGCGGCCTCAACAACGAACGCACCTGGAGCCAGTATTTCTTCCATATCGGCATGACGCTCATCGTGGTGATGGCCATTGCCACGCCGCTTGCGCCCGTGCAACTCCTCAAGCCGCTCGGCATTCTGCCTGTGGCGGTTACAACGCTCATCGCGTTCGCCGCCGGCTACATGGCCGCATATTGGTATTTGATGTTCCGCGCATCCGCACGCGTCAACGAAAGCGTTGACAAGCAAAACATCGTCGATTCCTTCGGCCACTACGCGGCACCCGTCGCGGGCGGCGTCTTGGTGGCAGTGAGCGCACTCGCTGCGCTTGTCAACGCGTTTTCCTGCGTAGGCGAGAACAGCCAGTTTGCAGATCTCTATGCAAAGGAAATACTCTCCACTATGGGCGAGCGCGAGTGGCTGGTCACCAATGGCCTGCTAGACGACCACCTGCGCGTGCAGGCCGCCGCGCAGGGCAAAACCCTCCATCTCATCTGCTTGCAATACGACAACGACAAAATCTACCAGAAAGAATTTGCCAAACTCGTAAAAGAACAAGGTTTGAAAGGCGGCGACGATGATCTCTCGCTCGTCGTGCGCAACATGGGCATCCAACCTTTCCTGCAAGATTGGATGAAAAACGACAAGGACATCCTCTCCAAACTTGCAATCTACGGCATGCCAGACATTTGGTATTGGGCCGGCTATACGCCGGTTCCGCAAGGGCCGCTGTTCACCGGCACCAAGAATATGGACGAGTTCGACGTGGAAAACGCCAAGGCCTCTTTCCTTGAAACATGGTCTCGCATGAAGCCACATCTTGTCAAAACCGGCGATTCGCCGGGCACGTTCGCCCTCAACAAAGAGCGTGACCGCGTGGAACGTTTCAAACTTCTCATCCGCTGCAACATGGGGCTAGCCGGCACGGATCTCGGCGTGGCGCTGGCGGATGTCAAGCATGACGATGCCGCTTTCGACATCTTCGATCTCGTCCTCAAACAAATCGACCGCGACAACATCTCCGCGCTCTTCAACGAATTCGAACTTGCCCGCGCCGGCAATGCTTCCGCACTGCGCAACCGCGCACAGATCGAAAAACGCATCAAAGCCATAGTGGCCGATCCCGACCGCCGCTACTCGCTGCACTCGTTGAGCACTTTCTACGGATACATCCGCAGCCCGGAGATATTTGTCAGGATGGGCTTCGGCTGGGCGCGCAGCGGTATGATGGGCACGGCCATTCCGCAGTTGCAGCGTGCACGCGTCCTGCTCCCGGATGCTCAGCAGTCCGCAATCCTCAATATGATGGCATCCATTTACGCTTCCAACGACGAGGCCGACAAATCACGCGAAATCTACGAAGCGAATCTTGAAAAGGATGCCAACGATCGCGATGCGCTCATGGGGCTTGCAAGGCTCTCCCTGCGCTCCGGCAACATGGACGAAGCCCGTGAATTCGTAACCAAGGCCGCTGCCACGCCGCAAGCGCAATCCGCACAGGGCGGCGTGGAATGGGCGCTACTGCATATCTTGAATAACGACTTGGACTCCGCCCGCATTGCCATGCAGAAAGTTACCGATGCCAATCCCAAGAGTCTTCAGGCATGGTCGCTCTTGGCCGGAGTGCTGCTGCAACAGGCAGATGCCACCACAGATGAAAAAGAAAAAGCGCGCATCATGGACGAAATGGAAAACGTCATCCTTCCGCGCATGGAATCCGTTGCTTCATCGCCGCGCGACTATTTCGTGCAGATAACACGCGCACTTACTCTTCTGCGTAAAGGTCCCGACCGCCTCAAAGAGGCGCGCGACGCAATGGTTGCCGCCTCGATGGAAAATCCAGGCGTGAGCGAAACCGGCGATATGATTCTCAATGCGGATATTCAGCTTGACGACAAGGAATCCGCCGAACGCCACGCACGCACGATCTTGCGCCGCAATCGAGACGACAAACTCGCAAACTATGTAATGGGTTCTCTGCGTCTGAAAGAAGGCAACTACACCGAAGCCGAAGTATTCCTCCGCAAAAGTTGTTCGCAATCAAAACCCGTCCCCGCTGCCGAAAATGATATGGCAGAAGTTCTGCGCCGCCTCCAACGCTATGGCGAAGCCGAAATTTTCGCACGTCGTGCAGTGGCCAACGCTCCCGATCTCTACGTTGCGTGTGAGACGCTTGGATCCACCTTGCTTGATTCCAAAAAGAATCTCGACGAGGCGGAAGAATGTGTGCAGAAAGCGATTGACCTTGCAAAAACAAGCACAAAGTCCGGTGAAGACGTGCGCATGCTTATCACTTTGGCAAAAGTGCAACTAGCACGTGGCAAGGACAACCCCGCAAGCATGCGCAACGCCTTGGGCACCATCCGCTCCCTCAAAAAACGCGAAAAAGAGCTGGATGCGTATGATCGCGATCAACTCGATCAGCTCCGCAAAGCCGCCAATGTGAAATAACCCCAGCCGTTGTGCGTATGTATTATGTGTCCGCAGCAAAGTTTCTGCGGACACATGTGTTTTAGTGTTGTAATACCCCGCCAAGCCCCGGCCCTGTAATCGTCGTTTTTTCTCCGGCAGCATGGGGCATTCCTCCACACTGGGCAGATCCAACGCAGATCCGCTTTCTGCCGTCCAATCCGTGACATCGAATCTTCTTGAAAGCCTCATCACCCTTCCTGCCGATTTTGCACGGCATCTGAAACGCCGCGTCCATAAATGCACACTGCAAACTTCTTTGACAGGAAAGGAGACTATTCGCCAGCACAACCCTCCGCAAACCCTCCGCGGGCGAGACGCCCGCGCCCCCACTGTACACAGTGGGGGTGGACATTGCTACCAAGAACTGCAAACTGCACACTGCAAACTAAAAACTACATTATGTGCCACGGGGAGATTCCTTTCTTGTTTTTGTACAACGCTATGGTATTCGGGAGAAAGTCTCTCCTCTTTTTTCTCCATTCTCGGAATATATTTTCCATTCTTTTATTGGCCCAAATGAATATCGGGGATAAGCGTGTTGCATGGTTTATGCTTGCCTTGATGCGGCAAACGTGGTATACTTTTGGAACTATGATTTCTATAGAAAAATGGGCGGTTGGCACATCCAACGACAACATTGACACATTTTTGCGGCGCAGCGCGTTCCCGCAGGAGGCGGAGGATGCGGCGGCGGCACTCCTTGCCGACATACGCAAACGCGGCAACGCTGCGGTGATCGATGCCGTAGCCAAATTCGAAGGTGCGCATCTGGAGCCGGCCACGTTGCGCGTTACGGATGAAGAACTGGAAAGCGCGGAGAAGTCCGTGCCGGAGAAACTCAAAGCCGCAGTGAAAGATGCCTATGAAAGGGTAAAGAAATTCTCGGAGGCGAGTTTGCGCAAGCCGTGGAAGATGTCCACGCCGCACGGAGGCGAAATGGGGGAATTCTTCTCGCCGATGGATCGCGTGGGCGTATACATACCCGGCGGCACGGCTCCGCTGGCATCCACGAGCGTAATGACGGTCACCCTCGCGGCGGCGGCGGGCGTAAAAGAAATAGTGGCGTGCACACCTGCCGGCAAAACCGGCGAAGTAAACCCCGTATTGTTGTATGCACTCAAACTCGCAGGTGCCACCGAGGTTTACCGCGTGGGCGGAATACAGGCCATAGGGCTGATGGCATTCGGCACCGAAACGGTGGGGAAGGTGCAAAAGATCGCAGGGCCTGGCAATGCGTTCGTGACTGCGGCGAAGCGGCAGGTGTATGGATATGTTGCCATAGACCAGGTGGCGGGGCCTAGCGAAATCGCAGTCCTTGCCGATGGCACGGTGAATAAAGAATGGGTGGCGGCGGATCTTCTCTCACAGGCGGAACACGGCAGCGGATGGGAAAAGAGCCTGCTTGTGACCGATAGCGAGAAGTTCGCGCAAGAAGTACGCGATGAACTTCTGCGCCAGACGGAATCGCTCTCGCGCAAGGCACTCATCGAACGTGTGTTTGAACGCGGTGGAGTGTTGATCGCCGTGACTCCGACCATTGCCGAAGGGCTTGAACTGGTAAACCGTTTCGCACCGGAACATTTCGAGATAATGTGCGCAGACGCAACTAGCCTCATGAAAGGCGTGCGCAGCGCAGGAGCGGTGTTTGCAGGTGCGTGGACGCCCGAATCGGCAGGCGATTTCGTGGCAGGTCCCAGCCATGTACTGCCCACCGGCGGCGCGGCAAACATGTTCAACGGCCTTACTCCCGACGATTTCCGCCGCCGCCATTCGTATGTAAATTTCACGGAAGCCGACCTGCGCGAAACCGCACCCACCATTGCAGCGTTCGCAGAGGTGGAAGGGCTTGACGCGCACGGGCGCGCGGCATCCATACGCTTTGAGTGAGGATGCCATGTCTGCGGAAATCGAATCGTACATCAATTCTCTGGGGCGCGCGGCACGCGCCGCCGCCGGAGAGTTGCGGAAGCTCTCCACGGCGCGGAAAAATGCCGCACTTCTCGAAATAGCAAACGCATTGGAGAATGCACGGGAGGCGATTGCCGCAGCGAACGCGCAGGACGTGGCAACCGCCAAAGAAAATGGCCTTGCGCCGGCGATGGTGGATCGTTTGACTCTTACGCAAGCGCGGTTCGATTCAATGGTGCAAGGCATACGCGCCATTGCGGCTTTGCCAGACCCCGTGGGAGAAATAATCTGGAAGCGCAGCAGACCAAGCGGAATAGCCATTGAAAAAGTGCGCGAGCCGTTCGGCGTGATTGCAGTCGTCTTCGAGAGCAGGCCGAATGTATTTGCAGATACTGCGGCGTTGACGTTTAAAACATCGAACGCCGTAATACTGCGCGGTGGCAAGGAGGCCGTGCGCTCCAACACCGCTTTGGCCGAGGCTGTGCGCGAAGGTTTACGCAGGGCGGATGCGCCCGTGGATGCAGTGCAGTTCGTAGGCGTGCAGGATCACGATGCAGTGCGCGCACTGGTGCGATGCGTGGAATATGTGGACGTGGCGATACCGCGCGGCGGCGAAAGGCTGATACGCGCCATGTGCGAAGCGGCTTTGATACCCGTGTTGAAACACTACAAGGGCACATGCCACATATACGTGGATTGCAAGGCGAACCTGCCTATGGCACTTGCGATAATCCACAATGCAAAAGTGCAGAGGCCAAGCGCATGCAACGCGGTGGAGTGCCTGCTGGTACACGAGAAACTCGCACCGTTGTTCCTACCGATGGCAAGGGCCTGGGCCGAAGGCGAAGGCGTTGTTCTGCACGAGTCCGACCAGGACTGGACGCGCGAATTTCTCGCACTCGAAATGAATGTGGGAGTGGTGGCGAATGTGGATGAGGCGATAGCCCATATCAACCGCTACGGCTCGCACCATACCGATGCGATCGTAACCGATGATGCGGAAATAGCCGCGCACTTCCGGCGCGACGTGGATTCTGCAGTAGTCTGCCACAACGCATCTACACGATTCACCGACGGCGGCGAATTCGGGTTCGGCGCGGAAATCGGCATTTCCACCGACAAGCTCCATGCCCGCGGGCCTATGGGTCTTGAAGAACTTACCACCTACAAATACCTCCTCTCCGGCGACGGCTCCATCCGCCAGTGACGGAACCGCCGCGCGAGGGACTCGGTAAACAGAATACCATCACCCTTATCCCGGATTTTTGGATGAGATGGTCTGCTAGTTCCGTCGTGGAGCGTCGCCAATGGCGCAGGTGCGGATGAATGGCAAGGGGTGGTAGCATATACTACATTCTGCCGTCCTTTCGGGGGTTTGCAGATGGTTGCATCCCTTATAGGAGTTTCGCTACGCTCCACCCTGGGCGGCAGAGCATAAAGCCTCACACAAAGTCCACAAAGTTCACGAAGTTTTTAAGCCGCGAAGCGGCGCAAGAATC
The DNA here is from genome assembly GCA_017479035.1 of Kiritimatiellia bacterium. Classification (GTDB taxonomy): domain Bacteria; phylum Verrucomicrobiota; class Kiritimatiellia; order RFP12; family UBA1067; genus RGIG5050. The sequence continues at coordinate 8,179 of JAFVCR010000108.1, forward strand.
CGAGACGGGGGTGGAGCGCAGCGGAACCCCCGGTACAGACAAAACAAAAACAAGCCCCGAAGGGGCGGCAGAATATGCTCCTTATGCACTCTTACACTTGGACGAGACACGCCTATTCCGGATTTTTGGAGTACCCGAAGTAATTTGCAGTGTGAAGTTTACATTGTGCAGTTATCGCGCC
>JAFVCR010000109.1 GCA_017479035.1 Kiritimatiellia bacterium
ACATCGCCGTGCACGTCGTCCAGCGAACGGTTCATGTGGGAGCATTCGTCCTCAAAGAGACGTATCGTTGCTATTTTCTCCGCCATTTTCTCCGCCATAGCGGGCGTGTCGGAATGGGTCACTCCCAGCAGAACGAGAAACCCGCACCCTATCGAGGCGACTTTCTCTTGGTCAATCTCCACCGATGCGTTCGCAACTCTCTGTATCCATGCTTTCATGGAGCGATTCTACCACATTCCCGCGAAAAGTCAAACACCGTTCCTTCTCGCTCTGCGGACTTTGCTGCATAAGATGTGGACTTGTGCGGCGGAACATGGTATAATTGCTCCATGCAAAAGTGGTTCAAGATTTCGCTTATAGTGGAAATTGCCGTCCTTCTGGCGAGTGCGCTGGCCGTGGGCTATTTCACCGTTTGGAGCGGCGGCGACATGCCCGAACGCTGGCAGTTCGTGCGCGATGTGGCCACGGATATGTTCGCGGCGTGTTTCTTGGCCATTCTCATAGAACTTGCATCCCTGCGCCACTCCGCCCGCGAAGAAGCCGCCAAAATCCGCCGCAACGACGACCTCTCCCGCTACTATGTCTCGCGCTTCTGCAAATTGTATTTTGAAGCGACCTTTGCCGACAAAGCGGCATTCGCAGCAGAACGCCAAAATGCGGACTTCACCCGCTTTGGCGGCATCGCCAACATCCGCCGACGCGAGATACCCGTCTCCGCACTCCACAATCTTTTCCTACCGTCTGAATTCGTCGGCGGATTCTACTCCAAAATGCTGGTGGAGGAGTTCTTCGACAACGAAGCGCGCCTTATAGACTCTTTCCGCCGCGCCATTGCATCTTTGGACTACAACCACTTCGAGCCCGTGCGCGATGCCATGTTGGCTTTCGTCAAGGCTTCCACCGAATTCAGTTGCAGTGCGGAAATCCGCAGCACGCTCCGCCGCCGCCTGGGCGAGAGTAAAATGACAGATCTCCTTGCGCAGTGGTTTGCGGACGGTTCCTTCGAGCGTTTCCGCGCCGCCGTTCTTTCCAAAACGACCGATGGCACGGACAGCCCCATGCTCCCGTATGTCGTTTTTCTCGAGCGTCTCGAGCGCGAACGCACGGCACTTGCCGCGTATGAAAAGGCGCTTGAGCCCGTTCGCTCGCTGCTCCCCAGAAATTGACCGCACGGTGCGCTTTCCCGTGCGGCGGCTCTTGCGTGCGGCGGATTTCCGCCGCACGCAACTTCTTTTTCTCCCGCACTTCGATTCCTCTGCCGCCATTTCCAAGATTGAAAGTATCGATACTTTAGACACAAAGTATCGATACTTTGGAGCAAAAGTATCGATACTTCTTACTGAAAGTATCGATACTTCCAACTGAAAGTATCGATACTTTATATCTCGCAACCTCCCAAACGCGCATTTCGAGACGGAAATCGCCACATTTGCGTCCCACGGAGAAATGTTGCTTGACTAGCGGAACTGGATTTGCTAGAATACTTGACAGAATAGGTAGAGAATGGTGGATGATGGTATGATCAAAGTTGATTTTTCGGTTGCGGCGGCACGGGATGCCAGGCTTGACGGCAATTTTGGCGTCGAGAAAGAGATGTTGCGCGTGAAGGCTTGTGGCGACTGCCAACCGGAAGATGCCAACTACATGGCGCATTCGCCGCATCCTTTCCCGCAGCATGAGGAGCACATTACGCGCGATTTCTGCGAAAATCAAATCGAAATCAATACGTCTGTCGCTTCATCCGCGCAGGATGCCGTGGAGGAACTCGCTTTGCACACGCAGCGCATACATCTTGCCATAGCGCAGCGCGGCGAAACGTTGTGGCCGTTCTCCTCTCCTCCGCCTCTTTCCGGCGAGGATGACGTGCCCGTGGCGCAGTTCGAGGGCATGATGGCGCACAAGACGCAGTATCGCGATTATCTTTCCGAGCGCTACGGCAAATACAAAATGGCATTCTGCGGGATACATGTGAACTTCTCGTTCGGCGACAGGCTGCTCGACGCGATCGCGCCCGCGCCGGAAGATCGCAACCTCATATATCTAAAGGCCGCAGCGGGCGTTGTGCGGCACGGATGGATCCTCACGGCTTTGACTGCGGCAAGCCCGTTGCTGGATGGTTCCTTCGTGGGTGCGGGCGCGGGGAAAAGCGTGTTCGACGGCGATGCAAGCGTCCGTGCGGGCGAGCGCGGCTACTGGAATCAGTTTCTGCCTGTCATAGACTATTCGGACATTCAAGCCTACGCCCGTTCCATAGCAAGTTACGTGGAAACGGGCTTCCTCCGCGCGCCTACGGAGCTCTACTATCCCGTGCGCCTCAAGCCGCGCGGCCCCAACCGCCTCGTAACCCTTGCGGCGCGCGGCGTTAGCCACATAGAACTGCGCATGTACGACCTCAACCCGTTCCGTGCCGCCGGGCTCGATGCGCGTGACGTGGAGTTTGCCCAATTGTTCCTCGTGTGGTTGCTGTCGCTTGAAGGCGGCACGCCTTCGGCGAAAGAGCAGATGCTGGCCGTGCTCAATTTCAAGAACGCCGCCCGTTTCGACATCGATGGCGCACGCGTGTGCCATGCCGACGATTCCTCCACGCCCGTGCGCATCGCCGCATTGCGTCTGCTGGATGAAATGGCCGCATTCTGGGCGGATGCTCCGCAGCGTGTGGCCGACGTTCTTGCGTTCCAGCGCGCGAAACTCGAAAACGAACGCACCCGCTACGCCGCCGTGGCGCGCGGGCAGTTCGGCGGCGATTACGCCCGCAGCATCATGGCATTGGCCGTTAAATACCAGCGGCATTTCATCAAGGACTCTCTGCAACATGTGTGAACTTTTTGGATTGAACGCTCCTCGCCCGGTGAAGACCAACGCCGTGCTGAAGGAATTTTACGCAAGAAGTGCCACCAATCCCCACGGATGGGGGCTTGCAATCGGAACTGCCGGTGCTCTTTCCCTGCCGGAGAAAGAACCTGTCGCGGCCGGCAAAAGCCTATATCTCGTCAACCGCCTGCGCCCGGATATTTGCGCTACGGATATGATAGCGCACATCCGCCTCGCCACGATGGGAACAGTGGATTACGTAAACACGCATCCGTTCTATGCCACCGATGCACACGGCCGCCGCTGGACGCTTGCACACAACGGCACCATATTCGGCGCGCCCGCGCTCGACCGCCATTTTGTTTTGCAGGACGGCAGCACCGACTCGGAATGCATACTCCTGGAACTCGTAGCCCGCATGAGTGCCGCGCCGGATGCGGCTTCGGCGGAGACACGCTTTGGAATACTTGCAGATTTCGCGTCGGAGATTTCACGCGGCTCCACGCCGCACGGCAACAAGGTGAATCTTTTGATACACGATGGCGAATTTCTGTATGCGCACACCAATTTCAAGGATTCACTCTTCTGCGCCACTGCGCCGGAAGGCGTATGGCTGTGCACCGTGCCGCTTGCATCCGTCCGCTGCGAATGGCGGCCTTTGCCGTTTACCTCGCTATGCGCATTCCGCGCCGGCGAATTGGTGCGCACCGCATCTCCGCACGGGCATGAATACATCTACGACCCGGAGGACTACCGCACGCTCTACGCTGCATATGCTGCACTCTGATGCCCGCTGATTTGCGGTTGCACACCCTTATCCCGGATTTTTGGATTACCCGAAATAGTTTGCAGTGTGCAGTTGTCGCGCCGCATCCAAACTGCACACTGCAAATCCTCCGCGGGCGAGACGCCCGCGTCCCCACAGGAGGCAGAGACGACACCGCACAGGATGCAAATCTCTCGTGTCTTTGCATCTCTGCGGCTTTGCGTTGACAAAAACTGCAAACTGCAAACTGCGGGGATAAGCGTGC
>JAFVCR010000110.1 GCA_017479035.1 Kiritimatiellia bacterium
ATGGCGGCGGCGGCAGGGTGCGTGATGTTTGCTGCGTCGCTTTCCGCCACGAATGCCGCGCAGGGAGATAAACGCGCCGCGCGCAGCATTGCGCCGTTCGAGGCGTGGCAGGAGTATGCGCCGGGAAGTGCGCCGGTGGCGGGAGGGCTTACGCTGAAAACGGCGGCGTTCGTGCTCGATTACCGGCCCGATGGACGAGTGGTGCAAGGCCCGCCGATGGCGGCGATGCTTGCGCACGGCGCGGGGGAGGAAAACATCTATGCAAACGCATCGCTGGAGGGGCGCATGCCGAGCGATGCCGCAGGGGTGCCGGAAGTGGCGGTTTCCCGTGCAATGTTCCGGCGCGGGATGGCACTGCCGGAGATAGGCAGCACGCTGACGCTTTCAACGAAGACGGCAAAATTCGAGGCGGTGGTAAGCGGGCATCTTGATATTGCGAAGATGCCGCGCGGCTTGCCGAACGGCTATATGAACGAGGCACTCGCCGCGCAACTGCACGCTGGCGATGTGCGCGAGTTCGTTTTCTGGCGCGATACGACGGAGGCACCGGACGGAGCGAGCACGCTCGCGGATGTGGCACCTTTGTTTGCAAGCGATGCCGAGCGCAATTTTGCGCGGGCGGACTTGATAATACTGTGGGGGGCGATACTCACCGCGCTTGCGCTGTTGATGAATACGCTGCTGTTGAGCCAAGAGGCGATGCGCAAGGATCTGGCGGCGTTGCGTATCGCAGGTATGACGCGCGGCGGAGCATTGCGGCTGCTGTGCACCGAAGCGCTGGCGTTGGCGGCGGTTGGATGGTGCGTGGCACTTGCGGCATCGCATGCGGCACTTGCGGTGTTCGTGCGGCTTGATGCGGAGAATTTCCCGGAGGGCGCGGCGGCGGATTGCAAGGCGGTGGCGGCCACACTGGCCGGTGCGCTTGCAATTGCAATGGCGGCAACGCTGCTACTTGTTGCGCGGACGCTGAAGATGAAAGTGCTGGATTCCACGGCGGGAGCGGTGCCGCGCGACAGACGCAAGCGGCGCATAGGCATGGCGTTGGCGTTTGGCGCAGGATTCGGTGCGTTCGTGGCAATCGAAGTGTGGGGGCAGAGTTTGATGAAGGCGTTTGTGCCGAGCAGGTCGTGGCCGGATGCAATCGTATCGTTCGCGCCGGGGGTGAGCAGTTTCGACATCTCGAAAATACAGGGCATAGAGGGCGTTGGCGCGATAGGCGAACTCCAGCCGCTACAGGTGCCGTTTGCTGGCGCGGAGGAGAGTGCGCGGCCAATGCAGCCTCCGCAACGAGGCGGGCGCGGAGGGAGAGGGGGACGCGGCGGATGGAACAAGCCAAATGCGCTGCTGCTGGGGTTCGATCCGGGATCGGCGTTGATGGAGAACATGGTGTTCACGGAAGGGACGTATGACGATGCGATGGCCGCGCTTGCAGCCACCAACGCATGCGTGATAACGGAGATGATGGCGCGTGCGCGCAACTTGCATGCGGGCGATGTGCTGCGGCTGGAACTGCGCGGGCTTGAAGCGGAACTGCCCGTGGCGGGCGTGGTGGATTTGAATTGGCACATGGTGACAAGCCGCGCGAAAGTGCGTGGGCTGGGAGGTGCGCCTGTAATGACGGAAGGTCCGGCGTTCGTTGCGTTCGATACGATCGATGAAATAAATCCGGTGCCTTCGTTCCATGTGAAGATGACGCATGTGTGGCTGGACTACGACGAGAAATTCATCGCAGAGCACGACCCGCTCGAGGCAGGGCGCATAGTGGAAGAGCGGCTCAAGGACGCGCTCGGCGCACACGATTGCGAGGTGCAACTGCATGCGCGGGATGAAATCGCAGACGGAACGATAGCCCACGGCACGGCCATAGTGGGCACGCTTGCAAAGATTCCGTTTGTTTTCATTGCGGTGCTTGCACTAGGGTTCGTGGCGCAACTGGCCGCCGCCGCCGAGGCACGGAGGTGCGAACTTGCGGCATTGCGCATAGCCGGTGCCACCAGGTGGCAACTCGTGCGAAATCTGGCGGGCGAGGCTGTGGGCACTGCGCTTGCGGGGATGGCGGCAGGGCTTGTTGTAGGCGCGGCTGCGGGATGGGGGTTCGCTGCGGTGACGCGCGCGGCAATGGCGCATTGGGGGCTGCCGGCGGCGTTCGTGTTGCCGCTTGGAACGGTTTTGTGCGGAGGCGTGGCGGCACTTGCACTTGCAGTGGTGGTTGCTTCGGCAGCGGCGTATTTCCTAGTTCGTCCGCGTGAGACTATTCGCCGCTAGAGGAGAGGATTTCAAGGCAGCGCGGGACGAGGGCGGAGAATTTGCTCCATGCAACGCGCTGCAGTTGCTTGATGGTCTGCGCTATTTCGAGGCCGAGGAACATATCGCTCTCGGATTTTGCGGAGAGACGCAGGCGGCGGTTGTCTAGAGCCGCAGTCCAATACTGGCGCAGATAGGAGCGGAAAATTTCGGAAGGGGGGATTTCGGATACGGCGGTTTTGTCGGGGCTATCGATTATGCCGTGCAACCATTTGCGTTCGGCGGGGGAGAGTGTTGCGGCGAGGGTGGAGAATGGGTCTGCCGCCGCGTTGGAAAGGGTGGATTTCCATGCGGAGACGAATTTGCGGGTGAAGTCGTCGGGGAAAATTTCGTCGGGCGCGAATGTTGCATCGGATGCGAGAGAGGAGTCGCCCTCGTGTGCGTAGAGGAAATTGCAAAAGCCGATGTCGCGCTGCGAGGGCGTGGCGAGATGCGGGGCATCGGCTGCGATGCCGAGTTCGCGAGAAAGTTTTTTCTGTTCCTGCTCCAACGCGAGATAGCGCGCTTCTTCTTCGTCGATCATCGCGGGGGGGGCATCCTGCGGAGGCGGAGGGGTGGCGCGTTGACGATGCGATGCAATGTGGCGGAGGTCTTCTGCAAGTGCGGATGCGGGCACGGCGAGAATCTTTGCCGCTTCGGAAACGAGGGCGGATTTCATCACGGCGGAGGGGCAGGTGGTGATGGTTTCTAGAATCGCTTGCGAGATGCGGGTGGTGGCGGCGGCACTGTCCGGCTGCGGTTCTTGATCGCGAAGGACGCGGATGTGGAATGCTATTGCGCTTTCGGCGGAATCGAGCGCGTTGCGGAATGCGTCGTCCCCCTTTGTGCGCAGGAGCGAATCGGGGTCGTCGCCAGCGGGGAGTGTGGCAATGCGCACGGGCACGGCCTTGGAAATGAATATGCCGGCGGTGCGGATTGCCGCTTTACGGCCTGCGGCATCGCCATCGAATACTAGGACTGCGCTGTCCGCAGAGCGCAAGAGAAGATCGGCATGTTCCGGCGTGAAACTCGTGCCTTGGCTGGCGACTGCGGTGGCAAAACCATGCTGGTGGCAGCGGATTACATCGATTTGGCCTTCGCAGACGATGGCTTCGCGGCGGGGGGCTTTTACGATGTGCGAAGAGGCTTTGTCGAGCGCGAAGAGAATTTTGGATTTTTTGAAGATGGCGGTTTCGGGAGAGTTGATGTATTTCGCAATGGACTTGTCAGCAGAAAGAGTACGTGCAGAGAACGCCACCACTTTGCCGGATTTGTCGCAGATAGAGAAGATCACGCGTCCTCCGAAACGGTTGTACCAGCGGCCGTTGGGATATTTCGGGGGGAGGAGGATGCCGGCGGCGATGAGGTCGTCTTGCGTGAAGGAATACTTTTTGGCCCAAGTTAGCAGAGCCTCGGCGGATGCAGGGACGTAGCCTACGATGAAGCGTTCGCAGATTGCATTGTCCAGATCGCGCGATTCGAGGTATTGCCGTGCGGCGGTGCCTTCGCGCGTTTGCAGGAGGCAGCGGCGGAAGAATGCTGCGAGTTGCGCGTGGAGATCGTACAGGCGCGAGCGCATGCGGGCTTCGGGATCTTCGCGTTCTTCGAGAGTCACCCCGCAACGCTCCGCAAGAAGTTTGAGGCTTTCCATGAACCCCAACCCTTGCTGCTTCATCACGAAACTAAAGACGTTGCCGCTCTCGCCGCAGCCAAAGCAGTGGTAGTAGCCTTTGCCGGGATGGACGTGAAAGGAAGGGGTCTTCTCCTGATGGAAGGGACAGCACGCTTTGAGATCGTCGCTGCCGGCACTGCGCAACGCGATGCCGTAGGATTCGATAAGTTCCGCAAGATCGGTGCGGGATTTGATTTCTTCTATGGTGGAGCGCGGGATCATGGATTGCCTTGCACCGTCTGGGCAAGGCGCTCTGCAATGCCGGTGTATGCGGCGGGCGTAAGCGCGGCCAGGCGCGATTTGTCGGCTTCGGGGAGGTCGAGACCTTCCACAAATTCCTTCATGATCTGCGCCGTCACGCGCCGCCCGCGAGTGAGTTCCTTGAGCCGCTCGTAGGGTCTATCCATGCCGGCTTTGCGCATAACGGTCTGGATGGGTTCGGCGAGCACTTCCCAGTTGGAGTCGAGGTCTTCGGCGAGGCGCGAGGCATTGAGTTCCAACTTACCCACGCCTTTTGCGGTGGAGGCCACGGCCGTGAGCGCGTAGCCGAACGCCACGCCCATGTTGCGCAGGACGGTGGAGTCGGTCAAATCGCGCTGCATGCGCGAAACGGGCAATTTGCGCGCCAGGAAGCCGAACACCGCATTCGACAGGCCGAGGTTGCCTTCCGAATTTTCAAAGTCTATAGGGTTGACCTTGTGCGGCATGGTGGAAGAGCCAATCTCGCCTTTCACAAGTTTCTGCTTGAAGTAACCAAGAGAGACGTACATCCACACGTCGCGGTCGAAATCCAGAAGCACGGTGTTCCAGCGCTGGATTGCATCGAAGAGTTCCGCCATGCCATCGTGAGGCTCGATCTGTATCGTGAGGCGGTTCTGCACGAGGCCGAAACTTTCAATCACGCTGCGGCTCAACGCTTCCCAGTCCACATCGGGATAGGCGGAGAGATGCGCATTGAAATTGCCGACCGCGCCGTTCATTTTGGCGGGCAGTTTGATGCGGTCGATTTCTGCGGCCTGACGGCGCAGACGCGCGGCTACCACGGCGAATTCCTTGCCCATAGTGGTGGGGCTGGCGGGCTGGCCGTGAGTGCGTGCGAGCATGGGGACGGCGGCGTATTCGCCGGCAAGCGAGGCTATCTTGCCGGCAAGGGCATCTTGCTCTTTGCGGAGGATGGCGAGCCCGTCGCGCAGCATCAACGCGTGCGCCATGTTGTTGATGTCTTCGCTGGTGCAGGCGAAGTGCACGAATTCGCTTTGCGCTTTGAGGAGACCGCTAGCGGCGATCTTTTCCTTGATGAAGTATTCAACCGCTTTGACGTCGTGATTGGTGGTGCGTTCGATTTCCTTGATACGCATTGCGTCGGCAATGGAGAAATCGTTTGGCAGCGACTGCAGGAATGCAGCCTCCTGCGCCGTCAGCGCGGGACATTGCGCAATTTGGGGATCGGCCGCAAGCGCGGCGAGCCAAGCGCATTCCACCGCCACGCGCCGTTTCAGTAGCCCGTACTCGCTGAAAACATCCCTAAAGGCGGTGCATTTTGCGGCATATCGTCCGTCCAGCGGCGAAATCGCCAAAATTTCCTCCATCATCTCCAGAACCTTCCTCTTTTGAGCGAAAACTCTTTTCATTATACCACAAACCAATCATGTTTTACAGTAAAAAATCTTGCGCGCCGCTCTCGCGTATTCTTCCGTTTTTGTTTCCGGGATGGGGGTTGGAGGGAGGCGAGATTATAAGTATCGATACTTTAAGTTGAAAGTATCGATACTTTATGGTGAAAGTATGGATACTTTGGAGTAAAAGTATCGATACCTTGTATTGCATCTATGGATGGTTTATGATACAATACTGGCCGGGGGAAGTCAGGGAAAGAGGGGAAGAGGGAAAGGGGCATGGTTATGCTGAAGTTGAAACTGAAGAGAATTTCGTCCAGAGTGGCTGGCGAAGGCAAGACGAGATACCGCGGAATGGTGGAGGGCAAGGGGGCACCGCTTGCCTACGAGGAGGTGTTGGAAGAGGTTGCGGCGCGTACGGGGATTGATCCGAGGCTGCTGCGATACCATTTGGATGCGTTTTTTGGGTGTGTGAGGGAGTTGATGCTGAAGGACGGGCGCACGCGGAAGGTTGGGGAGTATCTGTCGCTAGGGATGAACGTGCGGGGCAGTTTTGCGGAAGCGGACGAGGAAATCGAGCCGGGCGAGCAGGAACTTGTGATAACGCCGCATGCGTTGGGGGCGTTTCGTCATTTGGAGGAGGCGGCGGATATTAAGAATCCGGAAGGGCGCAAACGAGGGCGCGCGGAAACGTTGAAAACGCCGGGAGAGGATGCAGGGAAGGTGGTCTACGGCGAGAAAATACTGCTTTCCGGGCATGGATTCGAGTGGAAAGAGGACAGGCGGCAGCATGTCGAAATAAATTATACGGACAAAAACGGCGAGCCGGTTTCGCTGGACTGTCATGTGGGGGATTTCCTGTTTGGAACGAAGGCGGAGGCGGCGCGAAGTTGCGTTCTAGAGGCGGATGCCACGCATGTTTTGATGGAATGGCCGAGCGCGCTGAAGAAAAATGTGATAGGGCAGCGTATTTCGGTGGCGTATCTGGACTATTCAACGCCGGGGACGAGCGCGCCGCACGGTTCGCACGCATACGCCACGGTGACGGGCTAGGATTGGAGCAGGCGGCGGGCTAGAAGGTGGAGGGGGCGGCATGGAGCGTCGTCAAGGCGGGCGATTGGTGCGGATGAATGGCAAGGGGTGGTGGAGCATATGCTACATTCTGCCGCCCCTTCGGGGCTATATAAATTGGTTGTCCATGCCGGGGGTTCCGCTACGCTCCACCCCCGTCTGTGTTCTTCCGCCGCTTCGCGGCTACGGATACACCAGAAAGCCCCGAAGAGGCGGCAGCGCATAAAGCTTCATACAAAGTTCACTAAGGCCACGAAGTTTTTAAGCCGCGAAGGGGATACGGATGCACCAGCAAGCCCCGAAGGGGCGATAAGAATACAGACGGGGGTGAAGCGCAGCGAAACCCCCGGTACAGACAAACCAAAAAACAAGCCCCGAAGGGGCGGCAGAATATGCTCCTTATGCACTATCACACTTGGGCGATACACGCTTAAAATAGTTTGCAGTGTGCAGTGTGCAGTTTGCAGTTGTCGCGCTGCGGCCATAAATGCACTCCGCAAATCCTCCGCGGGCGAGACGCCCGCGTCCCCACAGGACACAGCGGGGGTTGACATTGCTACCAAAAACTGCACACTGCACACTGCAAACTGCACACTACTGACCGCGGGCGAGACGCCCGCGTCCCCACAGTACACAAACTCTCCTTTTTCGTGTATTTCGTGTATTTCGTGGTTAAAATAAAAAAATTTATTTTTCCCGTACCTTTTTTCCTCTCTCCTGCAATAAGAGAGGCGTTTTGCGGAACGTTTTTGCGGAACGCTGTAATTATGTAATCAATTAAAAGAAAGGAGGTTTGCAAGCGTTTTGGCCGATCTTTCACGCACTGCTGCGAACAAATCGCCCCCGTGCGCGTCCATCGCCACTACGCAAGGAAATTCGTGCATCTCGAACTGCCAACAGGCTTCGGCAGCACCCCATTCCTCAAGGAATTTCACGTCCACCACGCGCCGGACGGTTTGCGCGGTCAACGCCGCCGCCCCTCCCACGGCCTGCAAATACACTGCACCGTGGCGCGCGCACGCGTCAAGCGTGGCTTTGTCCATGCCGCCTTTTCCTATTATAAGGCGCACGCCGCTTGCGGCGATGAACGCCGGCTCGTACGGATTCTCGCGCACGGACGTGGTAGGCCCTGCCGCCACAACACGCCACTTTGCGCCCTCTTGCACTACAACAGGGCCGCAGTGGAAAAGCGCCGCATCGCGGAAATCGAACGGCAACGCGCCGCCATCCGCAAAATGTTTGTGGAAACGGTCGCGCCCCGTGAACACCTTGCCCGATACGAGCACCTGCTCGCCGGCATGGAGTGCGCGGACGGCCTCTTCGGTGAAAGGATAGGCCAGATGTATCGCTTTGGTCGCAGTCATATCTCGATCGAGCCTCGTCTTGCCGCCCAGCACAAATATGCGCATGTCACGAAGAAACTCGCCGGCACGCGCGGCCGCGCCGCGATTTTCACTCCAAGGAGGCTCGTGCGCCCGCCAAGCCCCATAGGGCCTATGCCAAGCGTGTTCGCTTCGGCAAGCGTGCGTTCCTCCAGCGCGGCGAGTGCGGCATCCGGGTTGCGATCTGCCAAATCGCGCAAAAGTTGCAGTTTGGCGCATTCGTAGCCGGTTGCGCGGTCGCCCCCGATACATACGCCGAGTATGCCGGGTGCGCAGCCGTAGCCTTGGGCGCGATGCACCGCATGGAGTATTGCACGGCGCACGCCTTCAAGGTCGCGTCCGGCGGCGATGGTCGCGTCCGGCAGGGAAAATTGCGTGGACATGTTCTCGCTGCCGCCGCCTTTCATCAAAAGGCGTATCGTGCGCGTGGAAGAGTCCGTATAATGGATTACCGGTGCGCCGGGTGCGGTGTTGTCGTCATACGAGCGACCCGTTGCGGAGTCTATCGTATTGCGGCGCAAAAGGCCTTTTGCCGTGGCTTCGCGCACCGCCGCCGCTATCGCTTCGGGCGTAACGGCGCCGCGCAGCGCGTGCGGCACGAAAAACGTAAGCGTGCCCGTGTCTTGGCACATCGGCGTGCGCGAGGCTGCGGCAAGCGCGGCGTTGGCAAGGAGCGTGCGGAGTATCATCTCCGCCGCAGAACCGGCCTCTTCGCGCGATGCGGCCTCTTCAAGCGCGGCCGTGGCATCCGCCGGCAGGTGAGATGCCGTGTTTGCGATGAGTTCGAGGAGTTTCTCGTGCAACGTCATGTGTGGAATTCCGCGCTCGCGCTTATATCACGCCGCGTGCTGCAAGGCCGGAAAGCAATTCCTGCCGGAATGCTTTGGCATCTTCGCTGGAGACTTTGTAGCCTTGCGGCAAGCCGTCGAGGAGAAGCTGGCCGCGCACGTCCATGATCCACTTGGCCGCAGTGCCGTCGCTGAACGTCACAGTGCCCGATGCCGCATAGCGCGGGTCGGTCACGGGGTCGAACGTCACGCCCACTGCGCCCGTGGTCTGCTCTTCGGCAGGGTTGGATTCGGGTGCGGGTGCTTCATACGGCACGGGCTCTGCCTGCGCAGGGGTTTCGGCAGGGGTAGGCGCGGGCAGTGTGGAGACCATTAAACGCAGGTCCAGATAGCGTATGTGGATGCCGAATTCGGCTTTGATGCGTTTCTGGATGGCGTCGAGGCTCTCTCCTGCGGCAAACCATTGGGCTACGAGCCGCTGTTGTTGTTCGATTAGCATTATGGTCGGTCCTAGTCGAACTGGTGGTAAAAGAGAATGCGCGTGCGATGCGGTATGCGGTTGTCGTTTTCGCCGGAGTTGCCGTTGGTGCCTTCAGGCGGGGCGGGGTCGCGCCAGACAAGTGCCACGGCGCGCGCGCCAAGTTGCGCAGGGGTCGTGTTCTCTGCCGCGCCGCCAAGCACTGCGGACTCCGCACGCACGAATATCAGGAACAACTGCTGGCGGTTGGCAAACGAATTGCGCCACAACATGTAGAGGAATTTGCGGTCGCTATCGTGGAGGACGGCATCCTTGAGGCGCACGCCAAAGAGTTCGTCGCTCGCGTCGGTCTTGCTGTAGTTGTCCCAGATGTCGTCGTATGCGGCAAGCCAGTCGCCGCGCCGCGCATTGTCGTTGGCAATGAGGTCGCGGTGGAATACGCGTGCGATTTCGTCGATTTCGCTGCGGTATATGCGCGCGGAAAGGTCGTTGTTGACGTCGTTGAATGCGGGCACGTCGCTCACTTTCACGTTGTCGGCAAGGTTGTTCGTGGAGGCCACGGCAAAGGATACCGGCGTGTTCGCAAAGGCCGCCGCAAGGAGTAGAGGCATGTCGGAATACGGATTTGCATGCGGGCCCGTGCCGTCGTCGTCGATGAGGTCTAGGTCGAAAAGCCTGTCGGACGAAAGCGCACCGTCGAAAAGCCTGTATCCTTTCCAGAAAAAGGCGTAGTTTGCGGTCTCGCCGATATTGTTCTTTATGCCGTCGCTGTAGCCTTTATTGACGAAGTCGGTGTTGTCGATGTCGGCCAAACGCGGAATGAATGCAAGTTCGCCCGGGGAATAGAGCCATTCGGTGTCGTTCGAGGCGAAAAACGGATCCGAATTGCGGCCCTCTGCCGAGAAAAGGGATTTGTTGTTCTCAAGCCATGCTTCGGCGGACGGATTGCTGTGCCAGTACCAGTCCTCCGGTGCGTAGTTGAAACGCGGATCGCCGCACATCAAGCCGTTCTTGTCGTCGAGGAATTGGTCAAGTTTGCAGTAGAGCCCAAGTGCCGCACCCGCTCCTTCGCCGCTGCCTAAAATCTTGCCGTCCGCTGCACTGTGCAACGCGTTGCGGCGCTCGTTCGTAAGCGCGAAATTCACCGTCGCGGCAAACGGCAGGACTATCACAGGGTTGTTCGCACCGGTCACCGGCTTCGCAAGCGGGCCTTCCAGAAATTTGGATGTGATATTGTTCACGTCGTCGTCCTTTGCGCCGGCGGGGACCATATCCACGGTGTCGCCGTCGCTATTGCGCACGCGTGCTGCTATGGCAAGGCATGGTCTGTATGCGTTCGCCTCCGTTGCAATGTCGCTAGGCGTTGCAACCGCACCATCGGAAAGGCTGCTCGTGTTGTAGATGCTCCACTTAAGCGTGTTGCCCTCCGGCGTGGGAGTGTCCGTATCTTCCCACGTGTTGCTGCTCTTGTTCCACTTTGCTTTGCGGGTGTAGGTTGCAACGTCGAACTCCTGCACAACGAGGTCGATCGGCGCTTGGGAATTTATGAGGATGTCTTCGTCCTCCACCGCTTCCGGGAGCGTGATTTTCTTGGCTTCGGCCTTGCCCGTCAGCACGCCCTCGGAAGGCTTTGTAATACTCGTTGATTTCCACACGTCCCTGTCTGGCGCAATGGCATTTTTGCCGCGTCCTTTAAGGCGCGTCATGGCCTTCAAATCCAAGTTGGGTTCGTCCTTCACAAGGAAGAATCTCCCCATCCCTTCCACGTTGAAATCGTCCTCATCATCGATTGCGCGGAATGGAAAGCACAGCCCCTCCATTAGTTCCGCCTTCACGCTCACGCGCGCCTTCACCGTGGTTTTGATTTCGATTTCCGTCGTAGTTGGCGTGCCGTCATCACCCTTTGGCGTTTTGAGGACCTCCTGCCACGTGGGCGAATCCGTCATGGAAATGTTCATCGTGCTCAGCATCGGCTCGCACTTGAGCGACGTAATCATCGGGATTCTCTCCGCCGACGGTATCGCAAGCGCAAGCGGCACGTTGTCCTCATCGAGATAATCGTAAAGCGCGGCTCTTCCCGCCTCCGGCATCGCTTCGCTCAAAACATCGTTGAACGCCTTTCCGCCCACGGATTTTTGTTCGATCACATCGTATCCGCGCTGGCCGTACGCGCTAGGCAGGAACGGCTGGTTTTTCTCTTCCGCCAGATCTATCAAACTTGCCTGATCCTGCCTGTTCGTTGCTGGATACCACGAATCTGTCACGAACAATTGCCGCATGATGTAGTTCGTGTCATTGCCGTAGAACTGGTCCAGCGGCGAACCTTTTGCGAGTTGATAAAACGGCGAAAGTACATTGCCCACGCTTTCGTCGCCAAGCGCAAGATTGAAATCCAGCAGCGACGTAAACGGTATGTTGGAAAGTTCCCCCCCTCTCTGCGCCGCCACGAAATCGTCAAACGCCTTCGCATCGCTGTCGTTGGCCACACCGTATTTCGTCTGTTCCTTGTCCGCGAAAAGATACGCCGCCGAAATCCTGTAATCCTTCGTACCCATGCGCGGCACCGCCGCCGCCACGCGGTTCATGTCTAGAAAATCGCTCACGTTCACCGCGCAGTATGCATAGCGCCCGCAGTCGTAATCAAAATTCTTCCACGCCGCCGCCCAACTCTCGCGGCTGTGGAACCGCACATCGTTTACTAGTGGCGCGGGTATGTACCCCAGCCCCTCCAGCGTAAGCACGCTCACCGTATCCTTCAACGTGGCCGTGCGGCTTTCCGTATCGTTCGCCGTGCCCGATCGCGTATTCTGCCCCGCCGCCTTGTTCGGATTCGGCGGGAAAAACACCCTCCCGCGCCAGTAATCGTAGTATCCGTTCGAGTCCGAATCCGCAAACATCGGCCCCGGGCTCCCGCTGTTCACCACCCCCGGGAACGGATCGTCCTTTATCGCAAAATCCAGCTCCGCTATCGCCCTCGCAAGCCCCGCTTTTACAAGATGCCGCGCCGCTACCGTCCTCCTGTATGCGGACGACGGCGCGCGCTCGTTGCGCATCCACAAACTGAACGCCACCGCGCTCACCACCATGAAACTCAAAAACCCCAACACTATCAAC
>JAFVCR010000111.1 GCA_017479035.1 Kiritimatiellia bacterium
CACTGTGTACTGTGGGGACGCGGGCGTCTCGCCCGCGGAGGATTTGCGGTTTGTAGTTCTTGTTATCAAAGTCAACCCCCGCTGTGTACTGTGGGGGCGCGGGCGTCTCGCCCGCGGAGGATTTGCAGTTTGTAGTTCTTGTTAGCAATGTCAACCCCCACTGTGTACTGTGGGGACGCGGGCGTCTCGCCCGCGGAGGGTTTGCGGTTTGTAGTTTTTGTTAACAATGTCAACCCCCACTGTGTACTGTGGAGACGCGGGACATATCGCCCGCGCCTTCAGAAATTCTCTACTTCCACATCCTGAACCGCCACGCCATCTTTGGCTGCCGCCGTTGCCGCCGCTCCCGCCGCCTGCCCCAGCGCGAAAAACACCGGCTCCATCCGTATCGCGCCAAACGCAATATGCGTGGCGGAAATGCATACCGGCACCAGCAGATTCGTGCATTCCGCGCGCTTGGGCGTTATCGCGCCGTAATCGATGCCGAACGGCTCGAACCTCTCCCATTCCCGCCCCGCCGCGAGTTGCGCCGGAGTCCATTTGGAGTAGTCTTCTATATTGCCTTCGTTGCGCACGAACCCCTGCTCGGTCACGTAACGCCTGCAATTGTGCGAATCCATGCCGTATGCCCCCATTGCGACAGGCCGCGCCACTTGCACCTCTCCCCTGCAATGATGCTCCGTCATCACCGTTTCGCCCACCATGCGCCGCGCCTCGCGCACATACAATTGCCTCTGCCAACCATCGCCGTATCCATCGGCAAACTCGTCCTTGCACGTCCCCCACCTTGCCACTTCGCGGCGTATTTTCTCTGGCGTTCGCGGATGGTTCGCAAGCGTCCACATCAGCCCCTGCTGATACTTGAGATGCCGCCTAGCAATCTCCTCGCGCTCTTCATACCCCGCCTCCGGCCAACGCTCGCTCCCTCCGATGAGATCCGTTGAAAACCCGCTGTAGTTGTTTGTATCCGTTTTGCGGTTCGGCATTTTCGAATTGATCCACGGCACGTCCATTTCCCCGCCGGCGCGCTCGAAATTGCGCAGCAAAAGTTCATAATCGGCCTCGTCGTATCCCTCCGGCTTTGCAAACGCAATGCGGTTCTCCTCCACGTCCGTAAGGCACATCCTGTAGCAATATGCCTGCACGCGCGCATCTCCCGCGCCGTCTGGCGCGTCGCAATCCATCTCCACCCCCGGCAGAAGCCCGCTTGCACTATCTCCCTTCACCCTGAACGGATCTATCTCGCCCCACAACTGGTGGTTCGTGGCAAGTTCTCTTTGTATGCCGTTTATCGTCTCGCCGTATTCGGCATTGCTCTCGCGCCCCACCCTGTAACTCACTCCGGCCGCCGCCATCAAATCGCCCTCGTATGTGGCGTCGATGAACACCTTGCCCCTGTAGACGTTGCCCGCAAGCGTTTTTATCGCCACGATGCGCCCGCCTTCCTTCTCCACCCCGCCGTTGCGCTCTAGCCTCTCTCCTCGGCGTATGTCGAGTTTGTATTTTCTCTCCCATTCCTCCAGCACCGCAAGTGCCGCCCCCGGCTCGAACGTCCACATCCCCTTCTCTATCGCATCCTCTGCCCCCTCCTCGCCATCCTCCGCGCATTGCCCGTCCGGGAAATACTCCTCGCGCTTCTGCCACTTCCACGCGTCCGGCTTTGAATAGTATCTCGCCACGTCTTGATAGAACTCAAGCGCAATGCCTTTGAATGCGGACTTATTGCCAATGTCCGTCTGCCCCAGCCCCGCCGTTGTCATACCCCCTATGCGCGTCTCCGGCGCAACAATCACCGCCTCCGCTCCGCGCCTCCCCGCCTCCACCGCCGCCGCAATCGCCGCCGGTGTCGAACCGTATATCACTATCTCCGTTTCAAGTTGCGCGGCGGCGCATTGCACCGCCCACAACATCCCGCACACCGCAAGCCCCGCGCATACTCCCGCTTTCACTTGGCAAGATCCTTTCTCTGCCATACGCGGACATAATCCACTATGAACTCCGCCGGCAACTTATCATCTTCTATCGGCACGTTCGCCCATCCGCCCGAAACCATGTAGAATATGAGATACGCCGGCACGTCGCTCACTCGCGGGCTCTTCCACACGCCTATCGGCCTGCCGTTGCCGAAATACACCACCTCGCCCGGCAGCCACAGCATCCCTATCGTCATGAAGCCTTCCTCGTCCGCCGGCACGTACGCCCCGCTCGTCCCTATCGATTTGTGGAACTTGTCGTAGCCGTCCCAATGGAACGCCATGTTGAACCGATGCGGCCCCCACGCCGTGAGATGCTCCATTATGTCGAACTCCATCCCGCCCTTCCATGTGTCGCTGCGTATCCAGTGCGGACCACTCCCGCCCCTGTCGGGCATCGTCCAGAATGCCGGCCACAGCCCCGGTGCCTCCGGTAGTTTCATCCTCGCCTCGAAATATCCGTATTTCTGCGTGAACCTCCCGTACGTGGCCGCGTAGCCGCATTGGTAATCCGTCACCTTCCCGTTCTCGTCGTCCAGATGATGCCCGCGCTTCTTCTCGTATTTCAATACCATGCACCCATCGCGCAAAAACAGATTGTCCTTTGAAAAATGCGTGCGCTGATCCCAGTAGTTGTCCCACCCATTCGTCCACACGTTCGCATCTATCGCCTTGCCGTCAAAATTCTCGTTCAGCGTCAGCGTCCAATCCCCCTTCACCGGCGGATGCTTGCCCAGCCACTTCGGCTTCTTTGCAATAACCTTCTTCGCCGTCACGTTCAGCACCTCGTAGGAATCGCCCGCCTTGTTGTCCTTCACCTGGAACAATATCCCCGTCACGCGATGACTCTCGAACTTCCATTCCGTCCCCGGCTTCGTCTTGTTGTCCTCTCCCGCCTCCCACGGCACCTTGGGGATGAACACCACTTCTATCGTCTTCGTCTCTTTCGGCTTCAGCACCGTCTCCCCTTCCATTGCCGCCGCGCCCCCTTTGGAATCCACCTTCACCACAGGCACTATCGCCCTGTCCGACGTATTGCGCACCGTAGCCTCCACCTTCAGCCAATCTCCCAGATTCCACACCCCCGCCGGGAGTTTGTAACGCACCGCGCACCCCGCCTTTTCCGAAAACGCCACCTTCACCGTGCCATCCTTTTTCGGCGTCGCGCTCGACCCCACCCAGCAGTTGAAATTCTCCGCCGTCAACCCCTTCGCCGGCAGTAGCACGCCATCCTTTGGAACCACCACAATGCTCCCCGGGCTCGCCAATGGCTTCTCACCTTTCGCCCCCGCCGCGCACAGCCCCTTCCATACCGCCTTGCGCGCGGCCTTGTCGTTCTTCCCCGCAAAAAATATCTTCACCTGCGAGATATTCCC
>JAFVCR010000112.1 GCA_017479035.1 Kiritimatiellia bacterium
AAATGGTCGGCTCGTTCCGTCATGGAGCGTCGTCAATGGCGCAGGTGCGGATGAATGGCAAGGGGCGGCAGAGCATAAAGCCCCGCACAAAGTCCACAAAGTCCACAAAGTTTTTAAGCCGCTTCGCGGCTACGGATACACTAGCAAGCCCCGAAGGGGCGCAAGAACACAGACGGGGGTGAAGCGCAGCGGAACCCCCGGTACAGACAAAACAAAAAACAAGCCCCGAAGGGGCGGCAGAATATGATACTTATGCACTCTTGCACTTGGATGAGACACGCTTAAAATAGTTTGTAGTTTGCAGTTTGCAGTTGTTGTGCTACGTCCATAACTGCACACCGCAAATCCTCCGCGGGCGAGACGCCCGCGTCCCCACAGGAGGCAAATCTCTGCGCCTCGGCGTTGATAGAAACTGCACACTACAAACTGCAAACTGGATAAGCGTGCTGGCGGCATTCGCTTGACAAGAGTATGTGCGCCTGCTATAATATGTGCGCACATAGTCAAGGAGGTTTGACATGAACATCACTCTTTCCGCACCACCAGAAACCGTACAAATCGTTCGCCAATGGGCCGAGCAGCAGCACACGTCCCTGAACCGTTACATCCGCGATCTGCTCGATGCCAAGGCACAAGACATCCTTGCCGAGCGCCGCGAGGCTGCACGCAAGTTTGCTTCTTTCATGGATACCGTGCGAATAACCGTGCCGCCAGGCTGGAAATTCGACCGGGAAGAGGCTAATGCACGCTGACCCAAACCGGACAAGGATTTTATATTATGGTATTCCTCGATACGAACATCCTCACATACGCATCGACCACGCAGGATATGGCAAAGCGCGGCAGCGCACAGAGATTGCTGAATGATCTCTACTACAATCTAGATGGTTGCATCTCCATGCAGGTGCTGCGCGAACTTGCAAACGTTCTTTTCAAAAAATTTTCACTGCCGGCAAGCGAGGTGCGCCGCATTGTCACGGGGTTTTCCACCCTTCCTTGCGTGGAGGAGACAAGGGAGACGCTTGATCGTGCGATCTCTATAAAAGAACGCTACGGATTGCAGTTCTACGATTCGCTTATCGTGGCGAGCGCGGCGGAGGCCTCATGCACGACGCTGTATTCGGAGGATCTCTCGGACGGCATGGTCTATGACGGCGTCCGCATCGAAAACCCATTCCGGCAGAAAGCCTGACGCGACCGGATTCGCACAAAAAACGGAGAGAAATATGGAAGTTTCCGCAGCACTGTCGCAGAAAATGCGCAACATGTCCTTTATATGTGTGTGCCTTGTGGTCGAACTCCACCTCTGCAATCTGCCCGAGATTGCCGGGAGCGGCGCGTGGATATTCCGCGTTCTCGCAAATGCCGTTGCGTCCGCAGCGGTTCCCTCGTTCTTCTGCATTTCGGGGTTTTGGCTCGCGCAGAGCCTAATCACTACCAATAGGGGGGGGGATTGGTGGCTTGAACAAGTCGCCAAACGCGCCAAAACGCTTCTCGTGCCGCTACTCCTTGGCAGTTTCGCATATAGCGCATTCCTAGCGGTGATACTCACATTGGGGGATCTTGCCTACTCGCGCTGCGAAACAGGCGTATGGGCGTGTTTTTTTGAATACGCGCGAGTCCACATCCTGTGCATGGACGCATATGGGGTCAATCCTTTCCAGCAACCTGCGCTCCATCCGGCATGGTATTTGCGGACATTGTTTTTGTACGTCGCGGCAAGTCCTCTGTTCATAATTCCCCTTCGCAGATACGGCTTGAAGGCGTTGGCGGCGATTTTTGCGGCGGCGATCGCGCTCGATTGCGCACTGCCCCCGTACGAATACGGCACGCCGCTCAATCAATTCTGGATATACTTAATCTCGCCGCAGGGCATTGCGTTCTTCGCCTCCGGGATATATCTTGCATTCCACGGCACGAGGCCGTGCGGATCTTTGCGTTTTGCCTGCATTGCCGCCGCCGTTGCCATTCCCGTGGCCAGACTGTTCTGCGCATTGCACGGCATACACATTCCGTCCGTATTCGCCGTCCCGATGCTTGCGGCGGTTGCCGCCGGCGTATGGTTCGCTACGCCTTCGGCCAAGTGGCCTAAATGGATGACCTCCGCCACATTCGGGATATATCTCCTGCACCTCTTCTGGCCATCGACCATGAACTCGGATGCGTGGCTGGCGCTCATGCAGCGGCTTGTTTCAGGCCCCGCAAGAGAAAGCCTTGCCATTTATCTTCTGAATTGGGCGGGTGCAGTGGCGTTTGCCCTCTGCGCAACGCTGCTCCTGCGCCGTTTTGCGCCAAGAACCGCCGCGCTGCTCTTTGGTGGACGCTGACGCTTATCCAAAAGTCCGGGGATAAGGGTGGTGGTGGATTTTGTTTGCGTTGGAAGCGTTTTTTTGGTATATTCCCTGCGATGAAAAGATTGTGCTTCATTTGGATGCTGGCCGCGTTCGCGTGCGCCGGCGAACAGCAAGGAACCGCCGAAATGCAACAGAACGACGAAAACAGCGTATACCAGTTCACCGTATCCGGCCGCAAGGGCGAAAGCGTCCCGCTGGCGCAGTATCGCGGCCAGGTGCTGCTTGTGGTGAATACCGCCACACGCTGCGGCTTCACCCCGCAATACGATGCGCTTGAAGCCATCTACGAGAAATTTGCCGACTCCGGCTTTGAAATACTCGACTTCCCCTGCAACCAGTTCGGCCAGCAGGCTCCCGGCACTGCGGAGGAAATCCACACCTTCTGCCGCCTGAACTACAAAACTGCTTTCCCTCAATTCGCCAAGGTCGACGTCAACGGCGAGAATGCCATCCCTCTCTTCAAGTTTCTCGTTGCAAACACCCGCTTTGAAGGCTTCCCGCCAGACGGCAAAATCGCGCCCATTCTTGAGGACATGCTCTCCAAGGCCGACCCCGCCTACGCTCAAAAGCCGGACATCAAATGGAACTTCACCAAATTCCTTATCGACCGCTCCGGCCGCATTCTGCGCCGTTTTGAGCCGACCGCGCCAATGGCGGAGGTGGAAGCCGCCATCGCTGACGCTCTTGCGCCAACTCGCAACTGACCTCCTCCCGCGCGCGGCAGCCGCGTTGCGGCAATGGAGCATGCAAAAGAAAAGAAGCGGCTTCAGCCGCTTCTTTTGCGTATCCGCGCAGAGAATGGTGCGCATCAAACCTTGCGCACGCCGTCCACAAACACTGCGTGAATGTCGAAACGCTTGCGGCAAAGGACTGCCAAATCCGCCGTATAGCCTTCTTCCACCTTGCCGAGCGTATCTCCCCATCCAAGTTCGATGGCCTGGTTCCACGATGTCGTGCGCACGAGATCCTTGAGCGCAATGCCCGTCACTTCATGGACGTTTTTGAGGCCCTTGCCCATCCACAGTGTGGAACCGGCGAGGTTGCCGCCCTTTACGAGGCGTGCTTCGCCGTTTTCGAGTTTCACGTCCAGCCCGCCCATCTGGAAAGCGTAGCCGTCGTCGCAATGCGAGCAGCGCAGGGAGTCCGTAATCATCTGTATATGCGCGAGATTGCGGCGCGTAAATATCAGCTTGAGCATGTCGGGGCAGAGGTGGATCTTGTCGCAGATGACTTCCGTATTGAGGTCTTCAATGAGGAAACCCGCGCCCACCATGCCTATTTCGCGGTGGTGGAGCGGCGTCATCTGGTTGCAGAAATGCGTCATGTGCCTGAGGCCGTTGGCGTATGCCGGCATGAGTTCTTTGAGTTTCGCGCCGGTGTGCCCGCAGGAGGGGACGATCCCCATCTTGACGCACTGCTTGGCGAACGCCGCGCCACCCTCGGTCTCCACCGCGTAGGAAATGAGTTTAACGGGGAAGACCTTGTTGATTTCCTTCACCTCTTTTAGGTCGGGCTTGCGGACGTATTCGGGGTTCTGCGCGCCGCAGCACTTTACGTTGATGAACGGGCCTTCGAGGTGGATCGCCGGAACTTTGGCGAATGGCTGCCCGGCGTCGACGTATGCCTTGGCATTGGCGGCGGCGGCGAGGAGCTCCTCGTGCGAGACTGTTAGCGTTGTCGGCAGGACTGTCGTAACGCCTTCGGCAAGTTTGCCCTCGGCCAGTTTAAACACCGCCTGCGGATCTGCATCGCAGAAGTCGTACGTAAGCGCGCCGTGCGTGTGCACGTCTATGAAGCCCGGCATCACATACCATCCGCGTGCGTCGTACACTTCGTCGTAGCCCTTGGGCGAGAGAGGCCTTTTCGAGACTTTGGCTATCTTGCCGTCCTTGATGGCAATCGACGCGTTCTCGATTTCCACGCCGGGGGATATGACGTGTGCGTTCTTGATGAGGGTTTTCATGTCGTGTTTCCTTGTTTATGGCGGCATTATAGCACACATCCGGCGCGAAATCCACACTTTTTTGCGTCAATCCCACGAACAATGCTTTTAAGGCTTGACATAGCCGTGGAAATCTGCTATTGTGAAAGCAATTCTATCATTCTATCTATCGCAGGATAGGCTATCACAAGGAGTTTCAGATGGAAATGGACAGACGCGAGTTCCTCAAGGGAACTGCATGGATGGGCGTGGCGGCAATGGCTGCAGGATGCATAAGCCGCATGCCGTCGCTTTCGGGGAGGGCTTCGATGTTCGGCTTTGCCGTGGCGCCTATAAAGAAGTTGCGCGTGGGCATCGTGGGGCTCGGCCAGCGCGGCCCGGGCGCGGTGCATCGCATGGCGTCGATCCCCGGCAATGAAGTGGTGGCTCTTTGCGACCGCCACGCCGATCGCGTCAAACGCCAAAACGCCTGGCTCAAGGAAAACGGCCACCCCGAAGCGCGCGAATACACCGGCGAAGAAGGTTGGAAGGATATGTGCCAGAGCGATCTCGACCTCGTCTACGTGGTCACGCCTTGGCATCTGCACGCGAAAATCGGCCTCTACGCAATGGAGCACGGCAAGCACACCGTTATCGAAGTTCCCAGCGCAATGACCGTGGAAGAATGCCACGCGCTCGTGGAAACCGCAGAACGCACCCAGCGCCACTGCATGCAGTTGGAAAACTGCTGCTACGGCGAAATCGAAATGCTCACGCTCAACCTCGTGCGCAACGGCATCCTCGGCGAACTCAAGCACGTCGAAGGCGCCTACATCCACGACCTCCGCGACTGGTGCTACATGCCCCCGGAAAAAGGCGGCTACGACGACTACTGGCGCCTCCACTGGAACGCCAAACACGTTGGCGACCAGTACATCACGCACGGCCTTGTGCCCATCATGCAGTACATGAACATCAACCGCGGCGACAAGCTCGACTACCTCGTCAGCCTCGAGTCTCAAGCGGTGGGCTTCAATGCATATGCCGATGCCGTCTACCCCGAAGGCTCCTGGCAGCGTTCCTATCCCATCAAGATGGGCGACATGAACACCACCTTGATCAAGACGCACAACGGCCGCTCGATCATGATCCAGCACGACGTCTCCTCTCCGCGTCCCTACTCGCGCATCAATCTCGTGAGCGGCACGCAAGGCATGTTGTGCGACTATCCCTACCGCCTAGCCCTTGCGGACAAGCCCGGCGGCGGCGCGCACGCGTTCGATGAAGTCAAGGCCGAGGAAATCCGCCGCCAGTACAAGCACCCGCTTTGGAAAAAGGCCGGCGAATTCGCCAAGGCCGTTGGCGGGCATGGCGGCATGGACTTCCTCATGGATCTGCGCCTCTCCTACTGCCTCCAGAACGGTCAGCCGCTTGACATGAACGTCTACGATCTGGCCACCAGCTGCTGCTTGCAGGAACTCTCCGAGCGCAGCGTAAAGAACCGTTCCGCGTCGATCGATATTCCCGACTTCACACGCGGCGCGTGGCAGAGTGCCGAACCGCTCGGCATCGTGGATGTCGACCTCGACAAGATGGGCATCAACATTAACGAAGGCCCCAAGGCTGACGCTTCCGCGCTCAACGTGTAAACGTGCGCCGGCAAGGCGATACAAACAATAAAAGAGAAGCGGCGTTGCGCCGCTTCTCTTTTATTTCCCGCCCAACGCTATTGCGATGTAGCCCGGGATGTAGAGTTCCGCGCCTTTCACAACGCGGACGTATGGCGGTTTCGGCTCTGGCATTTGCTGGCGCATGGCGGCAAACTCGCCCATTATCACCCGCAGATGCGTCTTCTCCGCCGCCTCCGCAAACCGCGCCACTTCGCACGACGGGCTTATCGCCACCACCTGTTCCGCACTGCACGTCTTCTCACCGCGCGCCATTGCATCAAGCCATTCTTCGCAATGCCTCCCGGTTAGGACGAGCCGCTCGACTTTTTTCGGCAATGCAGCAATGCTCTCCGCGAAAACGGTGATCTTCGCGCCGGGGTTTTCTTCGTAGTATTCCTCGAATTCCTTTCCGCTAAAGTTCCATCCGCCCGCCGCATAATGGTCTGCCAATACATGCACTTTCCTGCCGTCTGCGGCAATGCCCATTTCAAGGAGAGGGCCTGTTTTGGAGATGCGCACTTCGCCTTTCTTCGTTGCGCCAAGGCGATATAGCGTGGCGTTGATGCATGCGGATGCGGCAAGCGCCGCTGCAATGCACGCGCACCATTTCCGTTTGCCCATTTTGAGCGGCGGCCATGCAAGTGCCGCAGCGGGCGCAAGCCACAACGTCCACTCTTCCCCCACATGGTTGAACATACCCGCTGTAAACATGGCAGTCCACAGCCCCAATGCCAGATTCTTCCTTGCAAGGAACAGTGCAAGCAGCAATGCAAATGCTAGAAAAACGTATGCCACGCGCCCCGCCCAGGGCATCTCCGCCATCCACGTGAAATGCGTGTTGACCAATGCGTGCATGGTGCGCAGTTCTTCCACGGGTCTGTAGTATGCGCTGTAGGCCAAGCCGCTTTTGCGCCATCCCCATCCGTCGGGCGCATCGCGCAGCATTCGCGGGAACGCCTTTAGAATGTTCACGCGCAGCGCGTTTGCTCCATCGACTTTTGCAAGGCCGGACGTGAAACGCTCCCCCGCCGGAGACGCGGCTATAATTCCCGCTGCGAGCACCGCCGCAAGCAGTGCGCCGCCAAATCTCTTCCACGATGCAAGCCCGCGCACTGCCATGACCGCGCCGCCCACCGCAAGTGCCACCAATGCACCGCGTGAGGCCGTTGCGGCCACGCCCCACACGCCTGCTGTTGCGGCGAGAGCGGCAGCCGTGAATATCGCTTTCGCGCGCCATCCTTTGGCTTTGGCCGCCGGCAGGGTTTTGCCGGCCAGCCACGCGCCGCAAAGCGCGAGGAACACAAACAGCACAGCCGTTTTATTGGGGTTGCCGTAGAAAATACGCAGCCGTCCTCCCTTGCGCCAGATGTCGAATTCTTCCTTGTGCGCCATCGCTTCGGCAAGGGATTGTTCGTCCGGAGGGAAAAGATCTTTCAGCGAATCGGCAAAGACGGGATTTGCGGGGAATACGGTCTTTTCGCCGTCTTTGGAGTATATTTCCTTGAGCAGACCTTTCTCGAAAACGTATTTGCGGCCGTCGGCGCGTTCGAGCGTGGTGGTGCGTTTTTTGCGTTCGCCGCGCCAGCCTTGGCCGGAAATTTCTTCGCTAGCGATGGTCTCTACGCGCATGGGGTAGGTCTTCGCGCCTGTTTCGTCGGTTATTTCGTAGAAATAGGCGTTTTGCGGGACTATCCGTGCAACGTCCGCCGCCGCAGGGAGGCATGCCGCCGCTAGAAAAATCAACGGGAAAACGAACTTTCTTGGCATGGCCGTCATCCTTTTATCACGCCGTTTTCAAGCGTAAGAACCCTGTCGCACCGCGCGGCGGCGGCCTGCGAATGCGTAACCATCACCACGGCGCAGCCATTGCCGCCGGCCTCGAGGAGAAGATCGAGAATCTCCGCGCCGGTGAGAGTGTCCAGATTGCCCGTGGGTTCGTCCGCCAAAATAAGCCTTGGCGTGCATATCAACGCTCTTGCCAACGCCACGCGCTGCTGTTCGCCGCCGGAGAGTTCCTTGGGCAGATGGTGCGCGCGCGCCTCAAGCCCAACCTTTGCGAGCAGGTTCATTGCCTTGGCGCGGCCTTCCGCCTTGGGTGGCGCATTGCGCATCGCCGCAAGTGGAAGGAGGATGTTTTCGAGCGTGTCGAGCTCCTCCATCAATTGGAAATTCTGGAACACGAATCCCACGGTTCCCGCGCGCAGACGGTTGCGCCGCCGCGCCGCGCCGCACCCGCCGAACAGCGGAACGGACGCGATTTCCACCTGGCCGGAATTGGGCGTGTCGAGCGAACCTAGGATGTTGAGAAGAGTAGTCTTCCCCGAACCCGAACGCCCCACTATGGCCACGCGCTGCGCCTCTTCCACGGAAAACGACACACCCTTGAGCACCTCCAGCGGTGCTTGGCGAGGGATGCGATACGTTTTTACTATGTCCGTTGCTTGCAGAACCGTTTTCATCGCGGATATTATACACGAATCGTGCGGCGATGGCAATGGAATAGTTTGCAGCGTGCGCGTTCGATTATATCCGCAATTCTTCCTTTGGGGAAGGCGTATTGTAGACGAGGTATGCCTGGAGTATCGCAAGGAGTGCGAATGAGGCAAGTGCGGCTTCGGTGCCTTCCTCGAAGATTTTTAGGAGCGCGGCCACGGAGCCGGTTTGCTTGTCCATCAATGCGGGATCGAGCAGTTGCGCCTTGCGGATCATGGCGGGGAGACGGTCGCAAATCTGCACCAAAACGCCGCTGCCGCCCATGAATGCCACACTCCAGCAAACGGGATGCAGTTTGAAGAATCCGCGCAGCAACGGCTTGAAATAGCGCGCGATGGCGAATGCCGCAATGCCGAAAAGCGTCCCGAAATATACAAGCACTATGGCTTTCGCGCCAAATGGGAAGGCGCTTTTAGTGAGGAATTTCATCTTGAACGGCGTTCCTTTGAAGTTCACCGTGTCGGGATAGAAATACCGCATGATTGCGATGTGGAAATCGGTTTCCTTGGCCAATGCAAACAGCGCAAGCGCGGTGACGCACAGTTGCAGGACGATTCTGCGCCTGCGCGAGCCTTCAAATGGACAGCACAGCCACACTAGAGGAATGATGAGGGCGAAAAGCGGCAATGTGGCGATTTCTACCGGCGAGAATCCGCCTTGGTCGTATAACCTGATCGCGCTTTCCGGCGGCAGCACAGCCCACGACACCACGAAAACCACCGCGAATGCCAATGCCGCCACGGGCGCGATTGCCCAACTTCCTTTGCCTGTTATCATATTCTTCCTCCTTGCAGAACCCATTATAACATTTTTGCCGCCGCCGTGCAAGCCGTGTGCTAGCGGCACCCTTATCCCCCGCAGTAGTTAGTAGTTTGCAGTTTGCAGTTCTTGTTAGCAATGTCAACCCCACTGTGTACTGTGGTGACGCGGGCGTCTCGCCCGCGGAGGGTTTGCGGAGGAGTATATTCTGCCGCCCCTTCGGGGCTTGTTTTTTGTTTTGTCTGTACCAGGGGTTCCGCTACGCTCCACTCCCGTCTGTGTTCTTGCGCCCCTTCGGGGCTTAAAAACTTCGTGAACTTCGTGTGAGGCTTTATGCTCTGCTGGTGTATCCGTAGCCGCGAAGCGGCGTAAGAATACAGACGGGGGTGAAGCGCAGCGGAACCCCCGGCACAGACAACCAATTTATATAGCCCCGAAGGGGCGGCAGAAAGTAGCATATGCTACCACTCCTTGCCATTCATCCGCACCTGCGCCCTTGACGACGCTCAATGCCGGAACGTCCCGTCCGCCTCATCAAAAAATCCGGGATAAGGGTGCAAACAGTGCGTTTTAGCGGGAATAGGAATGGAGGCCTGGGAAAAGACGCGAGAAATTCACCCAGAAAAGAGTAAGCAAAACAAGAATTCCAGTGAGGGAAAGCAAGGATTTTTGCAATTTAGAGCCTTCCGGGGCGTGGAAAACCGCCGCGCATGCGAGGAATGTCGCAAGGCTCCATGTCTCTTTGGGGTCGAATCCCCACCATCTGCCCCAGCATACCTGCGCCCATGCTGCACCGAGAAGCATGCCAGTAGTGATAAATGCAAAACCAAGATGCAATCCGTCGGTTTTTTGCAGAATTGCGCATCGCAGCACAAGCATATAGCCAAGGACGTATGCGCCTACGTGCGGCACAAAGAATGGACTTTGCAACGCCGGCGGCAGGGGTTTGGGCGTGCCGTCCATTGCAAAAAGCGGGATAATGAGCAAAATCTCCATAAAAAGGTCTCGTTTTGTCACTTTCCCGCTGCGCAACGCCACTATCGGCAGCATTGCCGCTGATGCCATTATAAATTCGTAGACGTTTCCGAGCGGGAGCCTTCCCGTGTGCCATCCGCGCCATGCTGCGGCGCATAATACGCCTACGCCACATAGGAGCATCAAAAGAGACGTGCGCGAAAAACGCCGATTCTGCACATTGTCTCGGCCATTCCCGGCATCTGATGGCGCGCGGCTTGTGCCGAAAACGCCACCCCATGCGCCCAAAAGCGTCAAAATACCCCCAAAAAGCGCAAAAACCACTGAAATATCGTGCGAAATCCCGAATACGGACACCTTCTTGCCGTTTGGCATTTCCATCCACGAACTCTGCCATATCTGCCAAAATCCCGCGTAAAAGGGTTTGTTTGGCCGTATTTCCGTGCTTGTGCCGTTGCAGCACACTTGGCTGGTGTAGGTGGATTCGTCGAATGTTTCCAGTTCGATGACGGTTTGTGTTTTTCGTGTGGATATGATGCGTGTTTCGCCCTCGGCCACGGCCAACTGGCCCTCGTAGGCGAAGCACAGCCGCAAAATATATGCGAATATCAATAGCGCAAAGCCCGAATGCGCCATTTTGCGCCACGGAAATGTTGCTGGCGAGATGCTGCGGCTCATCGTACTGCGGGGGAAAGATATATCGGCAACGGCTCTTGAACGAGTGCTGCGGGATTTGCCGCCGCCACTTCCACAAGCCGTTTTGCGGAAGGCGGACATTCCTGCGCGCCGGTTCTTGCGCCGATTCTGGCGTAATCGGATGTTTTAACGGCAAAACCTGCGGGAATAGAAAGCGCGGATGCGAGATGGCAAGGTTCCACTTCGTTTGCGCCGTCCCATAGATTTACCCAATAAAGCCCGCGCCGCGCATCGCCTATAACTGCCGTTTTCAGGCCGTCCTCCGTGCATCCCGCGCCAGACGGCAAGCCGTAGACGGCCGGTGTGCGGTGCGGCGCGGAGTTCGCCGCAGCCGCCACTGCTCCTTGCGCAAACGCCAATGCCGCGCGCGTGCCGGCAAACGATCCTGGCCCCATCCCTATTATGAAGCGATCGATCGAGGCCGTGTGGATGCCGTGCTCTGCGAGAAACTTCAGAAGAATGCCAACCCATTCGCCGCCTTTGCCGCGATCTTCAAAGGATATTTCCGCAATCGCGCCGTCTTTTGCAAGTGCTATCGAGGCGCGTGAAGTGGATTTGTCTATCGCAAGCGTCGTCATGGCGCATTAGTTGCTCTTGGCGGCCTGTTGCTGGAGGTAGGCTTCGATGAACGGCTGGATGTGGCCATCCATCACGCCGTTTACGTCGGAAGTTTCACATTCCGTGCGCAGGTCTTTCACCATAGTGTATGGGCAGAATACGTAGGAGCGGATCTGCGAACCCCATCCGTTTTCGGACTTCGCGCCGTAGAAGCGGTCCATTTCGGCCTTTTTCTGGTCTTCATAGTATTCGTAGAGTTGCGCGCGCAGCATGTTCATGGCTTTTTCCTTGTTCATGTGCTGCGAACGTTCCTTCTGGCATGCCACTACGATGCCGGTGGGCAGGTGGGTGAGGCGCACGGCGGAGTCGGTCTTGTTGACGTGCTGCCCGCCTGCGCCGCCGGAGCGGTAGGTGTCTATACGCAGATCCTCGTCCTTTATTTCAACGTCAATATCTTCGTTGATTTCAGCCACGGTCTCTACGGACGCGAACGAGGTCTGGCGGCGTTTGTTGGCATCGAACGGGGATATGCGCACGAGGCGGTGGATGCCGCGTTCGGCCTTCATGGTGCCGAATGCGTAGGTGCCTTCAATGCGGAAGTATACATCCTTCAAGCCGGCTTCTTCGCCGGGTTGGCTGTCGTATTCTTCAATCTTCCAGCCTTGGTCTTCGGCATAGCGCTGGTACATGCGATAAAGCATCGTTACCCAGTCGCACGCTTCGGTGCCGCCTTGCCCGGCGTGGAGTTTCACGAACACGTTGCACGCGTCGAACTTGCCGCCTAGGAGAGATTGCATGCGCAGTTTGGCGAAGAACTCGTCGGCCTTGGCGCATTCGGCCAGGGCATCCTTGAGGGCGGCCTGTTGCGCCGCGCCTTCTTCCATTTCGGCGAGTTCGAGCATCACGGCGGCATCCTCCACCGTTTTGGAGAGTGCGTCGAAGGGAACGGTGTATGCGCGTTCCGCATTCGTCTTGGCAATTACATCCTTCGCCTTGGCCTGATCGTTCCAGAAGTCTCCGCTGGCCTGTTGTTCCTCTAAAGAAGCAAGCCGCGCCCTGCGGCCGTCAATGTCGATATAACCGGCCATCTGCGCCACGTCGTCGCGCAGTTTGGCGATGCGTTGCGCCACTTCTTCCGTTTCGAGCAGTTTTTCCTTTTGTTCGTCCGCCATGATCTTTCCCTGTGAAAACGCAATTATACCACATCCCCGCCGGAAAATAAAGCAAAACATGTTTGCCACGGGCGGTTTGCAGTGTGCAGTGTGCAGTTTGCAGTGTGCAGTTTGCAGTTTGAAAATGCAATCAACGCAGAGGCACGAGAGATTCGAGAGAGAGCGTACTGTGGGGACGCGGGTGTCTCGCCCGCGGTCAGTAGTTTGCAGTTTGAAAATGCAATCAACGCAGAGGCACGAGAGAAGGAGAGAGTGTGTACTGTGGGGACGCGGGCGTCTCGCCCGCGGAGGGTTTGCGGAGGGGTGCGCTGCGCTTTACCCTCGTCTCGGATTCTTGCGCCGCTTCGCGGCTT
>JAFVCR010000113.1 GCA_017479035.1 Kiritimatiellia bacterium
CTGGATATGCGCCGCATGGAGCATAAACAGAAAGCGCGGCAGGGATGTATGCCGCGCTTTCGCCAATAAACATTGCCGCATCGTCTGGATACCGGTCGGCTATTGCAAGCGCGGCCACGCCTATGCCTCCGTGGCATACTTGGTTCCAGTTGCCTTCTGCGGTTTTCCACCATGTCCAGCGTGTTTGACGAAGTGCAGGCATAAGAGCCTTGTCGTGCAATGCATCGGCGATTAAATCTCGCTCTTCAGGAGACATTTTGCCATACAAAGCATCGTATCCGGCACCTAGCGCGAACGCAATTTCAGCAGTGTCTAGGAAGTGTTCAGTGTTCCAATCGTCCCATGCGCAGATGTTCAGCATTTCGGCAATGGCACGCTCTCCCGCCTTGTCATCGTTGCGATAGAGAAATGCTGCGGAGAGCCATACGATGCGCCGCACCGCTTCGCGTGCGGTTTCAAGAAGCCGGCGGCCTTCCATCTTGCGTTCAAGCAAATCATTCGGCAAATCAATCGAATATCCGCATTGCGTTCTTTCGCTGTCGATTCGGCCCCACAAACGCGGATGAGGCGACAGCGGACGGGAGAGGACAATCTTGTGAACTTTCATGTCATCGACGAGAAGCCCTCTCTTGCGATATTCATACATGTTCGCGCCAACCCTGCGGGCGGCACGGCACAATTCAGGATAGGGGCGGTCGCACACGTCCACAAAACCTATTTCATACGCTTCGCCATCGCCGCGCCCCAGCAGAGGCTGGTCTCGATACTGGAACCAATGGCACCCTACAATCAACGGGTGGCACAATGCGCCTTGCACGAATCGAGTAAACGAACGCGCACGTTCTTCCTGGCTCCAAACGGGGCACAATGAAGCTTTGAACATACCTCTGTCGAAGCAGCCAAAGTGGAACTCGCCCACAAGTATCGGCTTCTCTTCTTCGGCTGCGGAATATATGCCGGAGGGGATGTTGAAAATGGAGTTTGCATACGAATTTACAGTTACCACATCGCAGTATTTCGCCGCCGCAGCCCATAATTCGGACGACTGGCGAAAACCTATGACGCGGCATCCGAGATAGAGCTTTTTCGGTGCAATTTCCTTCAATGCGTCGCGGCATACGCGAAAATACTTCTCCATCTTCCCGCGCTCGCCGGGGAACTTGAGTTCGTTGTCGATGAAAAAACCAATGCACATCGGATCGCGTGCGGCGCGGCGCAAAGCAGGTTCATCGATAAATCTCTGGCGTATTGCAGTGCGCATTTTTGCGGCAAACTCCGGCTCGTCCACGTCGTAGAAACGCACGCCGTTGCCGTTGATCATTTTTACGCCCTTTGCATTTTCAAGGACGCTTATCACATAAGGTTTGCGTCCCGATGTTGCAAGTTCGTTCGCACTCCAGTTGCCGATCGTGTTTATACCCCACGAATCGAAACGGCGCAAGACGAAATCGTAGTAATCCTGCACAAAGTCTTTTTTGCCGAACTTCTTTTCAAGATTCTGCAACGTGAAGTCCGTCTTGTGATAGGATCGGTTTACCGGGAAATCGTACCAATCCGGATGCTTTGCCGCATCGCCGATGTCCGTCATGGTGCGCACAACATCAATGCCCAGCGAGAAGAACAGATGCCCTTCCGGCGTGACAAGATACCACTTACCGTCCACCTTTGCAGTGCGGAAATGACCAGTGGCTTCAAGTTGCGGGCCGGCATTCCATCCGCCGAAGCGATCCCATGAATCCGGCGCGGGTTTGAGCGCGGCATTCTCTCGCTTGAGGTCTTCTGCAAACTCGGAGTCCCTGCTTACCTTGAACTTCCATGTATCGTGTTTGAACTGACCGTATTTATCGATGAACGGGCAGTAATTTCCGGCCT
The DNA here is from genome assembly GCA_017479035.1 of Kiritimatiellia bacterium. GTDB lineage: Bacteria > Verrucomicrobiota > Kiritimatiellia > RFP12 > UBA1067 > RGIG5050. Next base: position 1,873 of record JAFVCR010000113.1, read on the forward strand.
CCACTTTGCGCGTCGCATCCGGTTCACCTTCGAGCCGCACATTGGATATGCGGCAATCCACCACCCACTTAAACTGGTTCTCGAACGGCCATTGCACCTTGAGTTCCACTGGATCTATGTGTTTGGTGTCGATTGCATAAAGCCCGCGCGCATTCTCCGGCGCAAGATATATTTCTGGATGGGGAAGCAGGATTTTCATAGTCCCCTTCTCTCCCGGATTCAACCCGATGCCTGTATTTATCGAACGCTTTTTTGCGAAGATCGCACTTGCATGGTCGCCCGAATCACCGCCGCCGCCGGCAGAAAGATGCATAGTCAAACGCAACTGGCGATCGTCGGAAAGATTCTCCACATCCAGCGCAAGGTATTTCGCCGTAGAGAAATCGAATGTGTCGCGCCCGGTCGGCGGAAGGAATTTTATTCCGCAGCTCCATTCTGCAGACGGCAGTTGCAATCGTGCCTCGCCTTTGCGTTCAAAGCGCACCACGGCATCGTTTACCGGCTCGATCCGGCCTGGCGCGATTTCGATCTCCGCAGCCGCAAGCCCTACGCACAAAACACACGCAACATCCAAGAGTATTGTTCTCATTTTGCAAGTCTCGCAAGGGTTTCCAAGTAATAGTAGTCCGCATATATCAACGGAACATCGATTTCATGTCCGGCGGGCGCATTGCCCGTTGAATGTTTGAGCAGGAATCCGCCGCACTCCCCCTCTTTCGCCAAATATGCATCCGAGGCAAGCGTTGATACTATGCGTTCCGCTTCTGCTCTGTATCCGCGATTGGGAGAATAATGATCCAACTCCGCAAGCCCCGCAGCAACCACCGCCGCCGCCGAAGCGTCCCTCGGCCCGAAAGGATCTGCAAAATCCCACGGCGGCACGCCATCGCTCGCGCGGTTGTGTGCAAGCCACCAATCCGCCATGCCTACGGCACGCGAGAGGAAAACCCCATCGTGCGAATAGCGGTACATCATTGTAAAACCGTATACTGCCCATCCTTGGCCGCGCGCCCATGCACCATCCACGCTCTTGCCCTGCCCGGCATATATTCCCCTTATGTCCGGCTCGTCCGCAGCATAGTCCAAAACATGGTACACGCTCCCGTCCGCCCGGAAATGCCTCCTGTCCACGCTTTTCGCGTGCGCCACTGCGGTTGGCAGCGCGCCTGCCATGCAGAGCAGTTCCAGGTTCATCATATTGTCCACAATCACCGGGAACGTATACGGGCTGGTGTCCCACTTGTCCCATGATTTTATCAACCCGTGACGCGGCGAATAACGCGATGCCAACGCCTTGGCACCGTCCTTCAACACATCAAAATATCCATCCACGCCTGCGAGCCGCAGCCCGTTGCCGAAACTCGTCTGCAGGATGAATCCCACATCATGCGTACGCGAGAGATTGCGCGCCGGCTCAAGCGGCTCGGTCCATTCTCTCGCCGCCGCCAGCCATTCGTCCTTGCCAGTCAATTCATATAGCAGCCACAACTCTCCGGCAAAGAACCCGGCGCACCTATCTTCCCTGTCCACAAACACAACTTTGCCTTCGACAAACGTCCTTGGGAAAAGATTGGTGGTTCCGCTTGCCGCGTTCTCCCGCGCCGCAGCAAGCAGCATCCGCGCATTCGCCTCGATATTCTGCAGCTCCACTCCCGCCGCCGTACACAGCAACGCGATCGAAGCCGATGCAAAAACCAATACTCTTTTCATATTGCAATTCTACCACAATCACGGTTTTACGTTGGATGTACGGCATCTGCAACTGCTATCTGTTTGCGACAGATGCCGTACAAGCAAAACACGGAACCGCATAGTTGCGCTTCCGTGTTTTTCCGGTATCATTTCTTTGCCAGCCTCATCAGCGTGCACGCACAAGCGCGGCTGCGTCGGACGCGAGTTTTTCTATTGCCGCCCAGTCGTTCGCTTTTATCGCATCCTTGGGTGCGATCCACGTGCCGCCCACGCAGATTATCTCCGGCACTGCGAAGTAGTCGTTGACGTTCGAGAGTTTCACGCCTCCCGTGGGCATGATCTTTACGCCCGTCCAGCGAAACGCACCGAGGAGATCCTTGATGTATTTTACGCCGCCGGCCGACTCCGCCGGAAAGAATTTCACGAACTTGCACCCAAGCGAAAGCGCCTGCGAAAGTTCACTTGCCGTCGCCACTCCAGGACAGAACGGAATCCCCCTCTCGTTTGCCGCCTTCACGATCGCAGGATCGAACCCAGGCGCAACGCAAGCCTCCGCGCCCGCCGCTTTTGCTGCTTCGAGCTGTTCAAGCGTCAGAACCGTTCCGGCGATAAGTATCGCTCCGGGGACCTCGGCTTTGATTTTCGCTATCGCCTCGGCCGCGCACGCCGTGCGGAACGTCACCTCCAGAACCGGCAACCCGCCCTTTACGAGTGCGCGTGCAAGCGGCACCGCCTTTTCAATGTCTTCGATAACTATTACGGGGATCACTCCCGCTTTCGACATTGTGGAAATCATGTCCATGTCAAATACTCTCCCTTTTCAGATTTTATCTGTCCACGCGAGCGGATCCGCCGCCAACGAGTTTCTCGACATCTGCGAGCGTCGCCATCGAAGTGTCGCCGGGGGTCGTCATTGCAAGCGCTCCGTGCGCCGCGCCGTAGTTGACGGCCTTCTCGGCATCGTCGAACGTTATGAAACCGTAGATGAGACCCGAAGCGAAGGAATCCCCTCCGCCCACGCGGTCGTAGATTTCAAGCCCCGGACGCTGTATGGACTGGTGCAACTTGCCCTTGTACCAGCAAATCGCGCTCCAGTCGTTGATTGTGGCGGATTTCACGCTGCGGAGCGTCGTTGCTACCGCCTTGAAGTTCGGGTAGAGCGCAACGGCCTTGTCGATCATCTTGGAGAAGCCCTCGATGGGGAGCGTGGTCATATTTTTGTCCACACCCTCAACTTCGATGCCAAGCGCGGCGGTGAAATCCTCTTCATTGCCGATCATCACGTCAACGTATTTTGCGATCTCGCGGTTGACCTCTTGCGCCTTTGCCTGGCCGCCGATGGACTTCCACAGAGAAGCACGGTAGTTGAGGTCGTAGCTCGTGACCGTGCCGTATTTCTTGGCGGTTTTGAGCGCTTCGATGCAGACTTCGGCGGTCGTTTCGGAAAGCGCCGCGAAGATGCCGCCCGTATGGAACCACCTGACGCCCTCCTTGCCGAAGAGCGTCTCCCAGTCGACGTCGCCCGGCTTGAGCTGGCTGACCGCCGTGAGCCCGCGGTCGGCGCACGAGCGCGCGCCACGGCAGCCGAACCCGCGCTCCACGAAGTTGAGCCCGTTGCGAACCGTGCGCCCGATGCCGTCGTAGGGAACCCACTTGACATGGCTCGTGTCGACGCCGCCTTGAAGCATGAAGTCCTCGACGAGCCGCCCGACGGGATTGTCGGCAAAGGCCGTCACGGCCGTCGTCCTGAGCCCAAAGCACCGGCGCAGCCCGCGCACGACGTTGTACTCGCCGCCGCCTTCCCAGACCTTGAAGTCCCGCGCCGTGTGGATGCGCCCGTCGCCCGGGTCGAGCCGAAGCATGATCTCCCCCAAGCTCGCCGCATCCCACGTCGCCGTCCCGGCCTTCTTTACGCAAAGTCCCTGCATGTCCGCCCTTTCTTTACCTGTTGACGTCGCCCCGGCCCTCAGTCGCGCGTCACGTCGCAGTCGTCGCCGTCGCCCCCATAGGGCGGCGGCGAGACGCGCGCACGGTAGTCCTCGTAGGTCCAGTTCGATTCCATCAAAGCCATCTGGTACTCGCGGTATCCCTCTGTCCAGATCATCCAGGCGATCAAGAGCCGAACGCCGCCCCATCCACCGCCGTTGATGATCGCATGAAGCCCCGAGAGCCCGAGAAGAATCGCAAACGCGCGCCCGACCCACATCGCGACGAAGGTCGCCTTCGGCCGGGAGAGAAACGCCCGCAGAACGCTCCTGAAGATGCGCCCGCCGTCCAGCGGGAATCCCGGCAGCAGGTTGAAGCCGCCAAGCATCAGGTTCATCCAGCCGAGATACCAAAGGGAGAACTCAAGCCAATGGTTCTCGATCGGCAGCAGGAAAAGCGCGGCAAACCCGAGAGCCGAGAGAAGAAACGACACGAGCGGCCCCGCGAGCGCGGTCAGAAGCTCCTGCCACGCCTTGCGCGGCAGGGCGATCAGCGACGCGCACCCGCCGAGAAGCGAGATCGTAATGTCCGTCGTCTGGTACCCAAAGGCCCGCGCCGTCAGCGAGTGCCCGAACTCATGCGCGATGACCGAGAAGGCCAACAGGATCGCCTCGGTCATCCCATACTGAAGGGAGGACGAGGAGATCACAAACATCAACATCAGGAAAGCAAACGAGACATCGACGTAGATCGGTATCCCGAAAAGCTCAGTCAGCCGAAACCTGTTGTTGAATAGAAGCATGAGTATATTATACCAAAAAAGAAAAGGGCCGGCGGCGTCCTACTCTCGCACGGGCGGGTCCCGCACTACCCTCGGCGATGGAGCGCTTGACTTCCGTGTTCGGGATGGGAACGGGTATGGCTGCTCCTCCATGGCCACCGGCAAAAGGCCGGAGAGCTGGAGGAAGGGAACGAAGCATGGAACCGACGGCTCATGACTACGAGGCGCGAGGGCGTCTCATGGCGAAGTCGGAAAACATATGCTAAGCCGCACGCCATATTAGTACCGATCGGCTGAACGGATCGCTCCGCTTGCACCTTCGGCCTATCGAGGTCGTGGTCTACGACCCGGCTTGAGGGACTTTCGTCCGGGAGAACTCGTCTCGGGGGAGGCTTGGCACTTAGATGCCTTCAGCGCTTATCCGTTCCGGACATAGCTACCCGGCCTGCCGCTGGCGCGACAGCCGGAGCACCATGGGTCCGTGACTCCCGGTCCTCTCGTACTAGGGAGTCTTCCCCTCAGTTCTCCTGCGCCCACAGAGGATAAGGACCAAACAGTCTCACGACGATTTGAACCCAGCTCGCGAACCACTTTAAAAGGCGAACAGCCATACCCTTGGGCCCACCTACACCCCCA